>DATLNE010000031.1 GCA_035536915.1 Acidimicrobiales bacterium | reverse complement strand
GCCGATGGCGACGGCCTCGCCGTGTCGGAGGTCGTACGCATTGGCGGTCTCGAGGGCGTGGGCCAGAGTGTGGCCGTAGTTGAGGAGCGCCCGTTTGCCGCCTTCCCGCTCGTCGCCGGCGACCACTTCCGCCTTGAGGGCGACGCAACGGGCGACCTTCTCCTCGAGGTTGCAGTCGGCGAGGTCCTCGGCACCGAGGAAGTGGTACTTGGCGATCTCCCCGAGGCCGCTGCGGTACTCCCGGGCCGGCAAGGTCTGCAGCGTCTCGGTGTCGCAGAGGACGGCCGCCGGCTGCCAGAAGGCGCCGACGAGGTTCTTGCCCTCGGGGAGGTTCACGCCCGTCTTGCCGCCGATGGCGGCGTCGACCTGTCCGAGCAAGGTGGTCGGCACGTGCACCACCGGCACGCCCCGGTGGTAGACGGCGGCGGCGAAGCCTGCGGTGTCGGTCACCACTCCCCCGCCCACGGCCACCACCACGTCGCCCCGGGTGAGCCCCCAGCGGGCGAAGCCGCGGCACAGCTCCTCCACCGTCTCCATGCACTTGGCGTCCTCACCCTCGTCGACGAGGAACGTGTGGTGCTCGACGCCGGGATCGACGGGCACGCCCACGTTCTCCTGGGTGACGATGGCCGCCCGCTTCACGCCGACGGGCAGGACCTCGAGGAGGCGGTGGCGGGCTCCCGCGCCGACGAGCACGTTGTAGGAGCGGTCGCCCAGAAAGACGGGGACGGTGATCACGGCAGGGCCTCGACGATGCGTTCGACCACTTCCTGCGGGCTCAGGTCGTCGACGTCGACGACCAGGTCGGCCACCTCGCGGTACAGCGGCTCGCGCTCGGGATAGAGGCGGCGGATGGCCGCCTCGGGGTCGTCGCCCAGCAACGGCCGGCCCGCGCCGGTGCCCACGCGGGCGGCCATCGTCTCGACCTCGGCCCGCAGCCACACGGTGAAGCCGTGGTCGCGCAGGCACTTGCGGTTGTCGGGGTCGAGCACCACGCCGCCGCCTGCGGAGACGACAAGCGGGCCTTCACTGGTAGCGCCTTCGATCAAGGCCCGCTTCTCCTCGGCCCGGAAAGCCGACACCCCGTCGGTAGCCATGATCTCGGGCACGGTGCGCCCGGTGTTGCGCACGACCTGTTCGTCGTTGTCGAGGTAGGGACGGCCGAGGCGGCGCGCCAAGAGGCGGCCGACCGTGGTCTTCCCGGCGCCCATCATCCCGACCAAGAAGACCTTCTCGCTAGGCAAGCGAGTCGAGGTAGGAACGGTGGTTGCGGACGAGCTCGCCGACCGAATCGCCGCCGAACTTGCGCAGCACCTCGCCTGCCAGCACGAGGGCCACCATGGTCTCGGCCACCACGCCCATGGCGGGAACGGCGGTGACGTCGGTGCGCTCCTTGAACGAGACCGTCTCCTCTTTCGTCTCGACGTCGACCGTCTTGAGGGTGGGCCGGTTCAGGGTGGCGAGCGGCTTCATGTACGCCTTGCAGGTGAGCAGGGCGCCCGTGGAGATGCCGCCTTCCACGCCACCAGCGAGGTCGGAGTCGCGGCGGTACTCGTTCGACGCCGCGTCCCAACTGATGGGGTCGTGGGCGGCCGAGCCACGACGGCCCGCCACGTCGACGCCTTCGCCGATCTCCACGGCCTTCACCGCCTGGATCGACATGAGCGCCTGGGCCAGCAGGGCGTCGAGCTTGCGGTCCCAGTGCACGTGGCTCCCCAACCCGACGGGCACGCCGTAGGCCAGCACTTCGGCGGCGCCGCCCAGCGAGTCGCCGTCCTTGGCTGCCGCCTTGACCTCGGCCACCATGGCGTCTTCGGCCTCGGCGTCGAAGCAGCGCACGGGCGACTCGTCGATGGCGAGCAGGTCAGCGAAGGTGGGACGCAGGGTCGACTTCGACACCACGGCGCCCATCTGCACGATGTGGCTCAGGATCGAGATGTCGAGCTGCGAGAGCAGCGCCTTGGCGCAGGTGCCCGCCGCCACGCGCGCCGCCGTCTCACGGGCGGACGCTCGTTCCAGCACGTCGCGGGCGTCGGTGAAGCCGTACTTCTGCATGCCTGCCAGGTCGGCGTGGCCAGGGCGGGGCTGGGTGAGGGGCTTCTCGGTGACGCCGGGGGCGGGCGACATCTCCTGCTCCCACTTGGGCCATTCGGTGTTGCCGATCTCGATGGCGACCGGGGACCCGAGCGTGCGGCCGTGGCGCACGCCGCCCAGCAGCGTCACCTCGTCCTGCTCGAAGCGCATACGAGGGCCGCGGCCGTAGCCCAGCCGACGACGGGTGAGTTCCCCCTGCACCTCCTCAACCGTAAGTGGCAGCCCTGCGGGCAGGCCCTCGACGATGACGACGAGGGCACGGCCGTGGGACTCGCCGGCGGTCAGGAAGCGAAGCACGCCCTCATCGTAGTGGGCGCCACTCCGACCTCCCCGGAGCTATTGCAGCGGCTCTTCCCGCCAGTTGCGGCCGAAGAAGCGCCCGGTGGTGAGGCCACCGAGGTTCTCGTCATAGTGCCACTTGGCTTGGACGCCGCCACTGACGCTCTGCGCCACCATGGAGCCGAAGATCTCGTACTGCGCTCCGCCGCCGCCCGACCACGTCGCCGAGCCGCTGGGGGCCTTGATGACGCCCCAGAACACGGAGTGGTTCCCCGAGAACGTCACCGTGCCGTTGCCGATCACGTAGATCTGCAACGCGCCGGGCCATCCCGGGCAATACCAGGCGTTGGCTCCCGCAGCACCATGGGTCGCCCCACATACGGCGGAGGAGTTCGGCGGAGGGTTGATCGCGTTGGTGACTGAGTTGCCGTTGCCGCCCGCAATCGTGAGCGCGGTCGTGTAGATGATGGTGGGACTGGCCATCGACGGGTGCGGGCCCGCGGCGGGGAAGCCGCACCCGACGCCGAGGGTGACGGCGTTGTAGAAGTACGTCTTGCCGGCGACGAGGTTCGGTTGGGTGCACGAGAAGTTGGCGTTGCTCTGCCCGGATGCCGGATAGTCGTAGGTGGTCGGCGGGTCAGGCGTCGCCATCGAGAACTCTGGCGACGCTGTGGTCGTCGTCGCAGGCGGGCACTGCCCAGAGCCGGTTTTCGAGGCGGGGATCGTCGCCGTGCCGTTGATCGAGTAGGCGACACAACCGTCGGGCGGATGCGGGAAGGTCCCGTTCGGATTGTTCTGGCAGTTGTCGGAACTGTTGAGGCCGTTGTTCCCGAAGCTGAACGTGCTTGGGCTGTTGGTCCCGATCACACCCTTCTTCGTGCACCGATTCACCTCGTCCTTGTAGCTGTCGACGCTGAAGCCCGACGAGAAGCTGCCGCTGGCGATGACGTTGATTGCATTGGGGAACAGCGGTTCGGCGACGGCCTCGCTGCGCACGCGCCGCTCCACACCCGTTGCGTCGGTGCCGGTGGCGTCGATGTACCACACGGAGCGGCCGGTGGAGTCCTGGGTCTCCGCCGCGCAATACGTGTAGGCGCCGCTGGCCAGGCTCGCCGTGCGGGTAAAGCCTGCAAGGGCCGGGTACTGCGGGCACGCGCCGACAACGGGCACTGCGTTGCGTACTGACTTGATGGCGTCGTTGATGCCCGCGTCGGCCACCTGCAGTGCGTTGGCCGCATCGCCGGAGCGGCGCGTGACACGCAGGTCGCGCCACACCGTGGTGAGCATGGCGGCGATGACGGCGGTCGCGATGAACGAGACCATGGCAGTGATGACCATGCTCCCCTCTTCGCTTCGTTGGATTCGCATCTCGTTTCGCTCCTAGCGACTGATGTTGTTGCGCAACGCGGCCACGCTCGACGACGACAGCGGCGGCGCTTGCGTGCTGTAGCGGACGGCAACGGCGACGCGTACGGAACTCGCCTTGGGAACATCTGTGGAAGCGGCTGCCGACGTCGTCGGGATGACGCTGCCGTCGCCGCGGAGCCACGTGAACAGCGCGCCGCCTCCGGTCACAACCTTGTCGAGCAGGACGCGGCGAGACGCCTCGACGGTGCCCGGACAGGTGGCGCCTGTCCCTGTTCCTGCGTAACGGGTGCGGTTCTCGACGAGTTGGCCGACGCCGTTGTCCGTCGGTACGAGGGCGAAGACGTGGACGGTCCGCGAGCACGGATCGAGGCCACTCGAGGTGCGCTGAACGGTGAACTGCACACAGTTGTCGTAACCGGCAGGTAGCGACGGGCTGGCAGTGTCGGTGGCGGCGGTGCACGGCGCGCCGACCGGGGTCGCAGCGCGAAGTTCCTGCGTCACCCGTCGCAAAGCCTGCTGCGTCGCGTCTTCGGCGCTGGCGTGCGAGTCGGTGCGGATGGTGAGGATCGACGCCCGATCGAGGAAGTTCAGCGCGCCGGCCATTGCAATACCCAGGATCAGGAGGGCGAGCGAGACCTCGATCACCGTCATGCCCGCCTCGTCGCGGCTCCGGATCACCTTGCGGAGAACCGTCACTGGAACCTCACCTGGACGGGCGGCGCAGCCCCGGTCGATCCGTCGTCGATGGTTGCGGGATCGCCGTCGCTCACTTGCTGGGCGCCGAAGTAGAAGAACTGGTCGCCACTGGGGAAGCGATAGCCCGAATCTCTGGTGATTGTGCCCACCCAGAAGCAGTCGTCCTCGGCCACGGCGGTGGCGGGCGGTGCGCACGGCGCGGTGTCGGGATCTGCGCTGAGGTTGATGGTCACGGAGCCCGCCTGCGTAAGGAAGGTGAGCGTCACGGTGTCCGCCGAGGTGACGTTCTTCGTCGTTGCCCGAACGGTCACGTCGTTCGCCAACGAGCCGCTGGTCCCGATCGACACCGGGCTCGGAGCGGTGATCCCCACGAAGCGCGGCATGGAGATGTCGGCGCAGGTCGGGTCCTCGCTGGGGCAGAACTGGACGGCGGGTGTTGCCACCGCCGACGTCGACTTTCCGTCGGCGGCACGCAAGATGCCGAACGTCACGTATTGCGAGCCGTTGCCGAACACGAAGCCGTCGGCGGCCGACACGGTTGCGGACCAGTACAACGCGGTGGCGGTCTCCGAGGTGAGCGACAACGTCACGGTGGAAGCCTGCGGGCTTCCATTGGCGCCGATGGTGCGGAACATGGCGAAGACTCGGTCGCCCGCAAAGCTCACAGCGGCGCCACTGCTGATCGCGGTGGTGCCCGAGGCTGTGGCTGTCCACGTCGTGCTGCCTGCGCCGGCCACGACCTTGAACGTCTCACCGTTGATCGTCACGGGGAACCCGTTGTAGGTGGGGAAGCCGGCGGCGCTGCTCACCTGCACGTTGACGTTCTGGTTCGGTTGGTGCGTGGGGACGGCGTTGGCAAGCGTGGTCGCCGCAGCACCGTTCAAGTTCTTGTTCGTATATGCCTGGAACGTCAGCGACGACCCCAGCACCCCGCCGTTGAGTGAAACGTTGGACGGCGACACCGTCGGGGCCGGAGTCGCGGCAAACGCCGGCGGGGCCAGCCCGGTGATGGCCGCTTGGTCGGGTGCCCGCAAGGAGCTCTGCTGCGAGACCTGATGACGACCGGTGAGGTCGTCCCACTCGACGAAGACAGCCAACCGCTTCGTCGTCTGCGCGGAATCACTCCAGGCGACGTAGCGCTTCACGGTGTAGGTGACGTTGTTGCGGACGCAGGCGTACTCCTCGTCCGGAACGGTGCCCGTCGCTCCAGAGCAGGGTTCGACGTACGGAACCGCAGCGGGAGGCGTAGGGCAGTTCGAGAGGAAGACCGTGTTGTCGAGCCCCGTCGGGGCCGTGCCCGTCGGAGCAGCGCACAGCCCGAGGTTGTTGAAGGAGAAGCGCTGGAGGTCTTCGATGCCCTGGGTGGCGATCTCGTTGCCCTGCGACCGTGCCTTCGATGCAGCCAGAGCGCGGAGCCCCGACTCGAGCACGCCGGCCAGGGCCACGGCTACCACGGCCATGACGGAAAGCGCGACCACAACCTCGATCAGGGTGAACCCCGCCTCGGGCGCCGCCTCGTCGCGTCGGAATCGCAGTGTCATCCTGAGCTATGTCGGCATTGCGAGCATGCCGACTGAGTCCTTTTTGCCTGCAGTCGCGCCGGACCCCGGACGCGACGAAGGCGGCCGAAGGGCCGCCTTCGTGATCGGTTGTGGCGTGCAGCTACTTGAGAGCTTGCTCGCCCCTGCAGAGCCGGAACGTGTCGTCGCCAAAGGCAAACCGGCCGCAGTCGTCGGACTGCGACAACGACAACACCTTGTAGCTCGTGGCGAACGTGTCACCGACGGCCACCTTGTAGACGGTCTCGTTCACCCGGACGTTGGCGACCACTCGCCCACCCTCGGCAAAGACGTCGACCAGCGTTACCCGGTCGCTTCGGCGGGGCTGGGAGGTGCCTCCCGATGTCGTTCCCCCGGTCGTACCGCCGGACGTTCCACCAGTGGTCCCCCCAGTGCCGCCGGTGGTGCCGCCCGATGTGGTCCCTACGGTCGTGCCCCCGGTGGTGCCCCCGGTGCTACCGCCGGTGGTGCCGCCCGTCGTGCCCCCGGTGGTGCCGCCCGTAGTTCCGCCGGTCGTGCCCCCGGCGGTAGCACCGCCAACTGTCCGGAGCGGCAGGAAGGGGTTCTTCTGCGAGAAGACCTCGAAGCTCTCGACCGGCGCTGTCGGCCGAGCGGTCGTCGACGTGGTGCGGGGAACGGTGGAGGACGTGGAACGAGGCGTGGCGTCCTCATCGTCGCCGCCGCCTCCCACCACCCGCGACAACAGAAAGACGAGAAGCAGCGCAGCAGCACCGGCCCCCAGGATGACGGGGACGCGGCTGCGCTCGGCTGTGGCGATCTCGGTCGGCTGCGTCATGGCCTCACTCCCGCAGTCGTGGTGGTGGCCCCTGCGGCCGTCGTGGTGGTTGCTCCGCCGACGGCCGTCGTCGTGGTGGCGCCACCCGGAGCGGTCGTGGTGGTGGTCGTCGGAGTTGCCACACCCCCGAACTCGGGCGGCACGGCCCGGGTGAACATGCGGGCAGTGAGGGCGACGGTCAGCCTCCCCGTCGCCGATCCGGTGACGTTCAACGAATCGATCACCACGATCCGAGGCATGTCGGTGATTCGGTTCAGGAAATCGAGCACTTGGTAGTACCCGCCCTGGACCTGGAGGGCGAGGCGGATCTCGGCCGGCCCGGAGGCGGGCGCAACGGCCCCGGTGCCGGTGGCACCCACGGCGGTGGTGGCGGTCGTCACGGGCGGAGCCGTCGTTGCCGTCGTCCCGCCAGCAGCGGTGGGCGCCGCCGCGGCAGCGGCAGTCGGCACGCTCGGCGCGACGCTTATGAAGTCGATGGCAGAACGAACGGCGGCGTCGTTCGTGTCGAGGATGAACTGGCCGAGGTCGGGAGAGTCAGGGATGCCCGCCTTCAGGTTCACCAGCCGCGCCCGCTGCGTCGCCTCGCTGCTCGCGGCGGCCTTCAGGCGCTGGATTTCGGTCCGCAGCTGCGTGGCTTGCTCTTCTGCGGCTTCGCGGCGTTCCTTCGCTTCCGAGACCTTGCTGTTGGCCGGGCTCCAGAGCACCATGTACCAGAGCAGCATCAACACGAGGGCCCCGACCACTGCGAGCATGACCACACGCCGGTTCATGACGGTTCGTTCCTCAGTCGGGTGTCGAGACGATTGGATCGGGCGCTGGGAGTCAAGTTCGCCTGTGAGGTGAAGTTCACGATCGTGTTGCGACCAGTGCCGCTCACGGTGGAGTTTGCAACCCACACCCCAGAGAACGACTTGATGTCGGCGGCCCGGAGGAGCCAGCGCGCCGTGGACGTGTGGTCGAAGCCTTGTCCCGTCACGTTGACCGTTCCCGAAGCGCCCTTCTGCCCGACGAAGCTGACGAGCCAGACGTCGTCGGGGATGACGGAGGCCACCTCGTTGAAGATCTTCGTCCAAGCGACGTCGTCGGCCAGCACCTGTCGGAACTGCGCCTCCCGCTGGGTCACCTCGGCCTGCAGGCCGGTCGCGCCGGCATGCTGGGCTCGCTCGCGCTGCAGGTCGACGACCTCGGCCTCGGCATCGTCAGCTTTCTCCTGCTCGTCGTTGCCTTGGGCTGAACGTGCAGCCCACAGCGCCAAGAGAATCACCGCCAACGCCCCGACACCCACGAGCGCAGCACCCGTCTGTCGGCGCTGGACCCGAACTGCGGCGATCTCGCGCGGCAGGAGCGAGATGCGACGTACGCCCTTCTGCACCTCGCCTGCCAGGGCAAGGCCGACAGGCACGGCCAAGAGCGGTTCGAGCTCGGCCAGCTGGGACTCGTCGATGCCAATCGGACCGACCCGCAGGCCTGCCAACGGATGCGCGGGCTCGACCCGAGAGCCCAACTGGGCCTGCAAGCGTTCCATGAGGCCCGGGGTGCGGCTGGCCCCACCGGTGACGAGGACCCGGGTGATGGGGGCCGACTGCGTCTGCGCCGAGTAGTAGTCGATCGAGCCGCGGATCTCCTCGACAAGAGGATTGAGTCGCGACGACACGATTTGGCCGGCCCGGGCAACGGCGTCGTCGCCACCGCCCGCCGCGGCGCGACGCTTCAGGTCCTCGGCGATGTCGAGGTCGACGTTGAGTTCGCGGGCGATGGCCTCGGTGATGTCGTCACCGCCGACCAACAGCACTCGGACAAAACGCGGCACGCCTTGCTCGTGGACGACCACGTTGGTCACTCCGCCGCCGATGCAGACCACTGCTTCGGCGCCGCCGTCGCTCTCGAAGTACGAGGAACCAAGTGTCGCCGATCGCACCAGCGCGAAGGGGATGACGTCGACCGCGGCCGTCGCCAAGCCCGCGCCTTCGACGGCGGCGACGTGCGATCGCACCATGTCGCGCTGCGCAGCAGCGAGCAGCACCCGCATCCGCGGCTCGCCGTCGGCGCCGACGGTGTCGCCGAGGATCTGGAAATCGAGGATGGCGTCCTCGATCGGGATGGGGATGAGCTCCTGGGCCTCGAAGCGCAATGCCGACTCGAGGTCGGCCTCGCTCATGGAGGGGAGTTCCGCTTGGCGGACCACGACGCGCTGGTTGGCCACGCCGACGATGACCCGCTTCGACTTGAACCCGCCTTCGCTCCACAGCCTGCGGATCGACGACGCCACAGCGGCGGCGTCGACTACCTCGCCGTTGCGAACGGCACCGGGTGGCAACGTCACCTGCGCGAAGCGCTCCAACGTGGGCTGGTTGCCACCGAGCGCCAATTCTGCGGCGCGCACGGCATAGCTACCGATGTCGAGGCCCACCACGCGGGTCGCCATCAGGCGGTCCCCCTTGCCAGATACGCCTCCACGTCACGCTCCCTGATCCGGTAGCTGCGGCCCACTCGCATGGCCGACAGTTCTCCGGACTGGATGAGGCGGTACACGGTCATGTTGGACACCCGCATGGCGTCGGCGACCTCTTGTACTCGCAACAGACGATGTTCAGTGTCCAGAGACATGCTCGGCCTCGATCTCCGACGAGCCGCCCCGCTCAACTAACACTCTACGCACAGTTGGCTACATCGTCAACAATTTCAACAGGCTTGAACAGTTTCACCATCAGGCACAGGAGTCACACGCCGTACCAGCGCAGGATCGGCTCTCCGACCAGCAGAGCCAGGAAGGCGCCGACGGCCAGAAACGGACCGAACGGCACCCGGTCCTTCCGCGTCCGGCGCTTGGACGCAATCAGGGCCACGCTCACCACCGACGCCGTGAGGAAGCCGAGGAACAGGCCGAGCAGGACGTGGCCGAGATCGAGCCAACCGAGGGCGACGCCGAGCAGCCCGGCCAGGCGCACGTCACCGAAGCCCATGCCGCGCGGGCTGATCACGTGGATGACGAAGAGGATGCCGAAGCCGAGCACGCCACCGAGGGCGGCCCCTCTGAGCGAGCTCCAGTCGCCGTCGACGACCGCGGCGGCCAGGAACAGAGGGGCCATGAGGAACAGCGTCGGGTAGACGATGCGGTTCGGCACGATGAAGTGCTCGAAGTCGATCAGCGAGATAGCGAGGCACGCAGCGGCCAGGACGAGGAAGGCCGGCAGTGCGGCGGCATCGTCGTGCAGGCGAGCGGCGACCACGGCGAAGAGCACACCCGTGCCGGCTTCCACCAGTGGGTACCGGGGAGCAATCGCTGTGCGGCACGTGCGGCACCGACCGCGAAGCAGCAGCCACGAGAGCACGGGCACGTTGTCGCGCGCTGCGAGCTGGGTGCCGCAGTGCGGGCATCGCGAGCGGGGTGTGGAGACGGACTCCTTCCGCGGGACCCGGTAGATCACCACGTTGAGGAAGGAACCGACGACCAGGCCGAACAGAGCGGCGGTCACAACGAGGAACGCAGTCATCGTGGCGGAGGCTAGAGCGGAACGTGAACGCGAAAGTGGGCGGGGCCGAAGCCCCGCCCACCTCCGCAATGCTCAGGTTCAGCTGGTTACCACTTGGCGGTGCTGGTGCTGGAGCCGAAGTCGTAGTCGGCAGCCACGAAGGTTGCGCTCGTGGTGGCCGTGCACGTGGCGGCTGTCGCCTTCGACTTGGCGTAGGTGGTACCGCCGGATCCGCTCGTGGTGTTGTCCACGATGAAGTAGCAGTAGCCCGCCTTGGAACGGTTGGCCAGGCCCATGATGTTGCCGCTTGTGTCCACTGCGAACGAGATCTGCTCGGGCGTCGTGGAAGCGCCGGTCGTCCAGTCCAGCGAGGGCTCGACACCCTTGAGGAGGAGAACGGTGGCACCGGCGTAGGACTGGTTCTCGGTGAAGAAGGTCTTGGAACCGCTCAGGCCGGACCGCAGGTTCGAGGTCGCAGCCTTGCTCTTCGCATTGTCCTGAGCCTTCAGGAAGGTCGGGACGGCGATGGCGACGAGGATGCCGATGATCAGGACAACGACCATCAGTTCGATGAGGGTGAAGCCCTCTTCGTCCTTGGCCAAGCGCCGACGAATGGCGTCAATCATGTGGAAGCTCTCTTTCCGGTGATGTGCAATGGATTGCGAACCGTGAACCCCTCCCATCGGGCCCGATCCGTAACTCACCGGAATCGGTCCTCCAGGTAGCCCGGCTGGCCTTCCCACCACGCTGTGGGGATCGGCTCCGTGGCATTGCGCCCCCGCCTCCCGACGGGTTTGCCTTTTTCAAGAGCACCTGCTCGCACTAGATGTATCGCCGGATTCGCTGCCCGACTTGAGCGGGTTTTCCAGGCTCAGGCGCTGGGGCCGGTGTTCGGCCACCCGGCGGCCTGCGAACTCTTCCACACCGGGCCTGCGCCGTCGGCTTCGCACGGTGTTGCCGAGCTCACCACGGTCTTCCCGTACGACGTGCCCGCCTCGGGGTTGTCGGGATCGGTGATGTCACGGACGTAGAAGCAGTGGCCGTCGGCAGAGCGCACGGCTACGACGACCTGGGTGGCGGTAGAGGTCCAGCTCACCTCGTCGGACGTGCCGGAGGGACTGCCCATTGTCGCCACCCACTGCAACGAGGGCTCAGCCGCCTGGAGCAGCCCCAGCGTGGTTGTCTCCGTGTCCACCCAGTACGCGTGGTGTTCGACGGGGAGCGTCTTGACTGCACTCAGCGCCGAGCGGACGTTCGACTGCGCAGACGCTTTCTTGGCGCTGCCCTGGGCCCGCAGGAGCGTCGGAACGGCGATCGCACTGAGGATGCCGATGATGGCGACGACTGCCAGTAGTTCGACCAGGGTGAACCCGTCCTCCCCGCCCCTCCGGTTGTGGTCCATCCCCGCACCCCTTTCGCAGTTGTGCGCCAGATCACGCACACGGGAAAGATCGGCAACGGCCACTGGCCGTGTTAATCGTCCATCCGAAAATGACTCTTCGACGACGGCACGAACTAGTCACCGGACGCGCAGCAGCCCGCCTCGGTCGAGGCGGGCTGCTGCGAACGTCCGGGGGGACTACTTGATCAGGTTGATCACGTTGAACATCGGCATGTAGAGGGCGATCACCATGCCGCCGACCGCACCACCAAGGAACATGATGAGCAGCGGCTCGAGGAGTGAGGTCAGCGCGTTGACCGTCGACTCCACTTCCTGCTCGTAGAACTCGCCCACCTTGTCGAGCATGGTGTCGACGGCGCCGGTCTCTTCACCGACGGCGAGCATCTGGGTGACCATGGGCGGGAAGATCTTGTCGTGCTCCGCCATGCGCTTGGCGATCGGCTCGCCCTGCTTGACGCCCTCCTGCATGTCTTTCACAGCCTTGGCGACGACGGTGTTCCCCACGGTCTCGGAGGTGATCTCCAGCGATTCCAGGATCGGCACACCGGAACGCAGCAGGCTGGCCAAGGTGCGGGAGAAGCGGGTGACCGCCGTCTTGTGCACGAGGCCGCCGAACACCGGGACCTTCAGCTTGAAGGCGTCCCAGGCACCACGTCCGGTCTCCGTCTCGATCCACCGCTTGAAGGCGAAGAGTCCGGCGATCTGGGCGACCACCACGAGCGGGAACCACTTCTTCAACGCCTCGGAGACGAGCATGAGGATGCGGGTCGGGAGCGGCAGGGTGCCGCCGAGGTCGCCGTAGATGCCCTTGAAGGTGGGCACCACGAACAGGAGCATCGCGGTGACGATGAGCATGACCAAGGCGAGCACCGCGACCGGGTAGGTCAAGGCCGCCTTGATCTTCTGCTTCAGTTCCACCTGCTTCTCGATGGTGTCGGAAAGCTGCAGCAGCACGGAGTCGAGGACGCCGCCCGTCTCGCCCGCTCGCACCATGGCGACGTAGAGCCGGTTAAACGCCTTCGGGTGTCGGGCCAGCGCCTGCGACAACGACGCGCCCTTCTCGACGTCGGTGCGGACCTCGTGGAGGATCGGCTTGAGCGCCTTGCTCTCCGTCTGCTCCTCCAGGATGCTCAGCGAGCGCAGGAGCGACAGGCCCGAGTTGATCATGGTGGCGAACTGGCGGCTGAAGACCGCAAGGTCCTTCATCTTGACCTTGGGCTTGAAGAGCGAGAGCTCCTTGTTGACGCCGCCCGTGGCCTTCTTGTCGATGGCCAGGGGCACGTAGCCCATCTGCCGCAGCTTGTTGGCGACCAGGGTGGTGCTGTCGGCCTCGATGGAGCCCGACAGCATCTTTCCTGCCTTGTCGCGAACCTTGTAGGTGTAGGTCTCGGCCATCCCCTTGTCCCCTTACTGTCCGCCGCCGATGAGGCGTCGGAGGTCTTGTTCGTTGGCGCACCGCTCCAGCGCGGTCTCCAGTGAGATCTTCCCGGCCTTGACCAGGCCGGCCAGCGACATGTCCATGGTCTGCATGCCGTACTTCCCGCCTGCCTGCATGGCGGAGTAGATCTGGTGCGTCTTGCCCTCACGGATGAGGTTGCGGACCGCCGGCGTGGCCACCAGCACCTCGGAGGCGACGACCCGGCCTCGGCCGGTGGGCGTCGGAACCAGCTGCTGGGTCACGATGCCCTGCAGGGCGGCGGCCAGCTGCACCCGCACCTGCTGCTGCTGGTGCGCCGGGAACACGTCGATCACGCGGTCGACCGACTGCGGGGCGTCCTGGGTGTGGAGGGTGGCGAAGACCAGGTGGCCGGTTTCGGCCGCGGTCAGCGCCGTCGAAATGGTCTCCAGGTCGCGCATTTCACCCACGAGGATCACGTCGGGGTCCTGGCGCAGCACGTGCTTGAGGGCAGCGGCGAACGAGTAGGTGTCCTCGCCGACTTCACGCTGGTTGATGACGGCGGTCTTGTGGTGGTGGAGGAACTCGATGGGGTCCTCGACCGTCATGATGTGGCACGGCTTGCCGGCATTGATGATGTCGACCATCGACGCCAAGGTCGTCGACTTGCCCGAGCCGGTCGGCCCGGTGACCAGGATCAGGCCACGGGGCAACCCGGCGAACTGCTGGGCCGCGGCGGGCAATCCCAGCTGGTCGAAGGGCACGACCTCCGAGGGGATCACGCGCATGACCGAGCCGACCGAGTCGCGCTGCAGGAAGACGTTGACGCGGAAGCGGCCCAGGCCGGGCACCGAGTGCGAGGTGTCGAGCTCGAGGTCGTTCTCGAAGCGCTCCCGCTGCTTCTGGGTGAGGATGGCGTAGATCATCCGGCGGATCTCCGACGGCGTCATCACCGGGAACTCGGTGAGGTGCTTGATCTCGCCGTGCACCCGCACTGCGGGCGGCACGCCTGCGGTCATGTGGAGGTCGGAACCGCCGAGGTCGACGACCCGCTCCAGCAGCTCGTTGACGTGGAGCTCTTGGGCGGCGATCTCGCTGGCCGGGGCCATGGCGGCGGTCGAGCCGCCTGCTTCGTCGACGGCGATCTCGATGTCGCCTGCCACGCCCGCACCGACGGGGCCGGCTGCGCCGGCGGCCGGACCGTACATGGCGTTGACCACCCGCTCCAGCTCGCTGCGCACGGCGATGGCGGGCAGCACGGTCCAGCTCGTCGCCTTCTCGATCTGGCCGATGGCGTCGCGGTCGGACGGGTCGACCATGGCGACCAGGAGGTCGGAGCCTTCGAGGTCGACGGCCACGGCGACATGCGCCCGGGCCAGCTCGGCCGGGATCAGCGAGTCCAGGGTCGGGTTGACGGCGGTGTGGTCGAAGTCGACGAACCGGATGCCCACCTGCGCCGCCACCGCGGCGACCATGTCCTTCTCCCCCACATGTCCGTCGGACATGAGGAGCTTGGACAACGGAACCCGCTCGTTCTGCTCCCTGACGAGGAGCTGTTCGAGCACGTCTCGTGAAAGGACCTTGCGGTCTACGAGGAACTCGCCCAATCGGCGCGATGCGGCCTGCATGAACAGGTGTATCGGCTGGTCAGGCGACGACCCTGAGAATCTCCTCGATCGACGTCATGCCCTCGCGGACATGGACCAGGCCGGCACCACGGAGCGTGAGCATTCCCTGCGCAATGGCCATCTTCTTGATGTCCTCGGAGTGCTCACGGTCGACGATCATGCGCTCGATGTCCTCGGTCACGGTGAGGACCTCGTGGATGGCGAAACGGCCGTGGTAGCCGGTCTTGCCGCACTGGGTGCAGCCCACCGGGCGGTACACGACGGGGGGCTCTTCTTCGCCCTCCATGTCCCAGCCCGCCGTCTGCAGCTCGGCCATGGTCGCCTGGTACGGCTCCTTGCACTTCTCGCACAGGCGTCGGGCCAAGCGCTGGGCCACGATGCAGTCGAGGGCCGAGGCCACCAGGAACGGCTCCACGCCCATCTCCACCAAGCGGGTGGGGGTGGTGGCGGCGTCGTTGGTGTGCAGGGTGGAGAGCACGAGGTGGCCGGTGAGGGCGGCCTCGATGGCGATGGTGGCGGTCTCGCGGTCGCGAATCTCGCCTACCAGCACGATGTCGGGGTCGGAGCGCAGGATCGAGCGCAGGGCAGCGGCAAAGGTCATGCCTGCCTTGTTGTTGACCTGCACCTGGTTGATGCCGGGCAGGCGGTACTCCACCGGGTCCTCGACGGTGATGACGTTCTTCGACTCGTCGTTGAGGATGTTGAGGGTGGCGTACAGGGTGGTCGACTTGCCCGAGCCGGTGGGCCCGGTGACCAGGATGGTGCCGTAGGGCTTGCGGTACGACTTCTCGAAGCGGTCCATGCTCGACGGCAGGAAGCCGAGGTCGCTCAGCTTCAACAGCGCGGTCGACTTGTCGAGGATGCGCATGACGATCTTCTCGCCGTACACGGTGGGCAGGGTCGCCACCCGGAGGTCGACCTGCTTGCCCTGCAGTGTCACCGACACCCGGCCGTCCTGGGGAACCCGGCGCTCGGCGATGTTGATGTCGGCCATGATCTTGAGCCGGGAGATGATCCCCGACTGGATGCTCTTGTGGGGCCGCATCACCTCGTGGAGCACGCCGTCGATGCGGTAGCGCACCCGCACGTCGCGCTCGGTGGGCTCGATGTGGATGTCGGACGCCCGGTCGTTGACCGCCTGGGTGATGAGCAGGTTGACCAGCTTGACGATGGGGGCGTCTTCGACGACCTCCCGCACGTTGGAGATGTCGTCGAGGTCGTCGAACTCGCTGGCCGCCTGGGCCGAGATGTCCTCGGCCTCGCTGTCCATGCGGTGGTACTTGTCGATCGCCGCGTTGACCGACGCAGGCGTGGTGACGACGACCTTGATCTCGCTCTTGGTCATCGTGCGGATGTCGTCGACGGCGAACACGTTGCCGGGATCGGCCATGGCCAGCACCAGGCGGCCGTTGTCCCAGCCGATGGGCAGCGCCTGGTAGCGGCGGGCCAGGGCGTCGCTGATGAGGCCGGCGGCGCTGGCGTCGATCTGGGTCTCGTCGAGGTCGACGAACTCCAGCCCCAGCTGGGCGGCCAGCACCGACACCAGGTCGGACTCCTTCAGGAGCCGGTTGTCGATGAGGATGCGGCCCAGCGACTTGCTGGTGTCGGCTTGCTCGGCGATGGCAGCATCGAGCTGCTCCTGGCTCAGGAGCTTGCTTGCCACGAGGAGTGCGCCGAGCTGGTTCTCTTCAGACATAGGGCTACGTCTCAGATCGGCACGCGCGTGCCGGTTTCAAGAGGGAATTCTCCCACTTGCCACCGGCGGGCAACCGCGATGTCCTAGGTACGCACCGACGAGAGGAACTTGAGCAGGAGGCCGCGGTTGATCGGCTCCTCGGCCTCGGCCGCAGCTGCAGCCGCAGGAACAGGCGTCTCCGCCTCGGGTTCCGGGGCGGGCTGGGGCTCGGGCTCGGCGGCCTGCACCTCGGGTTCGGGCGCCTCGGCGGGCGCTTCCATGGCTGCCACCTGGCGCACGAGCTCGTCGGCTTCGGTGGCGGGCGTCGACTCCAACTGCGCCGCATCGGCGGCAGGCGAGCTGGTCAGGGCCTGGATCTTGGGGCGCTCGCCCGCGGGCGTGGGGTCGAGTTGGACGGGCACGACCGGTGCTTCGGCCACGGGCTCGGGCTCCGGGACGACCTCGGGCTCGGGCTCGGGTTCGGCCGCCACCACAGGCGCAGGCTCAGGTTCCGGCGCAGATTCGGGCTCGACGGCCACGACAGGCGCAGGCTCGGGTTCCGGGGCGGGCGCAGGCGCAGGGGCGGCGGCCCGCTCCTCCACCGTGAGCAGCCCGGCATCGACCAGTTCCTTGAGGGTGCGGCAGGTGTCGAACTCGCCGGTGCCCAGGCGGTCGATGACGGCGCTGACGGTCGGCGACGACGACACGCCGACCAGGGCCCGCCATTGCGGTCCGGTCACCATGACGTGGGGGTGGCTGATGTCGGCAGCCAGCACCACGGCGTGGTCGACCGAGGGGATGATCGCTTCGATCGAACGCCATTCGGCCAGCCGGGCCTGGGCTTCGGCCAGCAGCGGCTCGATGCTCGAAGGCTCAGCGGGGGCGTCGGCCGTCTTCTCGGCGTCGAAGGAGAACTTGCCGGTCTCCAGGCGCAACAGCTCGAAGACGGCATCGACGTAGCCCACGGCTCGGCCCACGTCGGCACCCACCACGGCGCCCGCGTCGAACCACACCCGTCCATCGGTCTTCCCCCCGACCACGCGCAGCTCGCCACTCTTCTTGGTGGCAGCAAGCAGCGCCAGTACGTCGGGGAGAGCAAAGGTTTCCAGCGTTCCGTGCAGTGACACGGGGACCTCCGGCAGCGTTGATCACTGGTTCTTCGGCATTTCCCTTCCCGAACTTCAGCGGGACAGCGCACGAACCGCAGCGGCCGACATGACTTCCAACGGCGGGTCCTCCCCCGTCCACAGCCGGAACGCGTGCGCCGCCTGGTGGATGAGCATGCCCAAGCCGTTGACGGCCACCGCGCCCCGGGCGCGGGCCTCGCTCAGCAGTGGCGTGTGCAGGGGGTGGTACACCAGGTCGGCCACCACCTGGCCTGCCCCCAGGTTGGCGGGGTCGAGCGGCAGGGCGGCGTCGTCGCCCATGCCCACGGGGGTGGCGTTGACCACCAAGTCGGCGCCCGCCGCTTCATCGGCCGTGCCCACCCGGCCGCCCAAGGCGGCGCAGGCGGCCACCCGCTCGGGCGTGCGCCCGACGACCACGACCTCGGCGCCCGCCTCGGCCAGGGCCAGCACCACGGCACGGGCCGCGCCCCCTGCGCCGATCACCAGGCAGCGCTTGCCCGCCGGGTCGAAGCCCTCGTCGAGGCGCAGGGCATCGACGAAGCCGGCTCCGTCGGTGGACTCCCCCACCAGCACCCCGCCCCGCCGTACCACGGTGTTCACCGCGCCGAGGCGTTCGGCCACCGGCGAGAGGCGGTCGACGGCGGCAGCGACGTCCGCTTTGTGGGGCATCGTCACGTTCAGCCCGTCGATGCCGAGGGCTCGCATGCCCTCGACGGCGGCGGCCGCCGACCCCGCGGGCACCTCGAAGGCCAGGTACACCCAGTCGAGGTCCAAGGCCGCGAACGCCGCGTTGTGGAGCGAGGGCGACAGCGAGTGCCGCACGGGGTCGCCGATGACCCCGGCCACCCGAGTGGCCGACGAGACCGTCAGAGGAGCCCCTTGGCCTGGGCCTCGGCCTTGTAGCGGTTGAACTCTGTGATGGTGACGGCGAAGGCGTGGCGGCCGTCGCGGTCGGCCAGGACGTAGAACAGCCACGGCCCCGGCGTCGGGTTGAGCGCCGCTTCCAGCGACGACCGGCCCGGCGAGGCGATCGGCGTGGGCGGCAGGCCCTTGAGCTTGCGGGTGTTGTAGGGGTTGTCGGAGGCCAAGTCGCTCTGGCGCAGCGGCTCCGTGGGACGGTTGAGCCCGTAGCGCAGGGTGGCGTCGATGCCCAGGGTCTCGCCCTTCTTGATGCGGTTGTAGATGACGGTGGCCACCTTGCCCCGCTCCTCGGCGATCTTGGCCTCCTCCTCGATCATGGAGGCGACGATGATCGTCTGGTACGGGGTCAGGCCCACCTTCGACTGCGACTGGTCGAGGCCCAGCTGCGAGGCGGCCGCGTCGAAGGCCTCCACCATGCGGCGCAGGATGACCAGTTCGTCGTCCTTGGGGTCGAACTCGTAGGTTTCCGGCCACAGGAAGCCTTCGAGGTTGGTGCCGTTGTCGGGCTGGAACTGCGAACGCACCTGGCCGCCCTTGGCCAGCTCCAGGAAGCGGTCGCGGCTGCGGCCTTGCAGCTTGCCCACCCGCTCGGCGATCTGGTTGAGGGTGAGCCCCTCGGGGATGGTGAGGCGCACCACCTGCGCCTCGGGGCCTGTGTCGAGGGCGTCGACCACCTTGCTGTAGGGCGAGTTGCGCTGGAGGGTGTAGTCGCCCGCCTTGAAGGGGCCGCCCCCTGTGAAGCGCACGTAGACGGAGAACAGGCGGGCGCTCGACACCACGCCCTTGTCGTCGAGGATGGCGGCGATGCGCTGGGTCGACGAGCCCATGGGGATGCTGACGGCCACGTCCTCGCCGCCGGAGGAGCCGTTGACCTGGTTGAGCACGTAAGCGCCCGCGGCGCCCGCGAGGAGAACAGCGATGACGGCCAAGGCGAGCACCACGCGCAGCACCTTGCGCCCGCCGCCGCGCCGCTCGGGGGGCATGGGCTCGTAGACGGCTTCGTCGTCGTAGAGGGTCGTCATCGGTGGGCGTCCAGCCACGCTTGGAGCAGGATTGCAGCGGCCACCTTGTCGACGACGCGGCGGCGGGCGTCGGCCTTCATGCGCATCTCCATCATCGACCTGTCCGCGCTCACCGTAGTCAGCCGCTCGTCCCAGGTCTCAACCGGCACACCGACGACGGCGGCCAGTTCGTCCACCTCGGCCTCGGCCGCCTGGGCAGCGGGGCCCTTCTCGCCCGACAGCGACAGCGGCAGGCCGACGACGACCCGTTCGGCCTCGGTCTCGGCCACGATGGCCGCGATGGCCCGGTGGTCGGCCTGGCGGTCGCGGCCCTGGCGTTGGAGGACGGTGTAGGGCGAGGCGATGGTGCCGGTGGCGTCGCTGGTGGCCACGCCGATTCGCTTGCTCCCGAGGTCGATTCCGACGACCCTCACCCGATGCCGAGGGCGCTGCGCACGACCTCGAGGGCGCGGTCGATGCCCGAGACGTC
This sequence comes from Acidimicrobiales bacterium, assembly GCA_035536915.1. NCBI lineage: Bacteria > Bacillati > Actinomycetota > Acidimicrobiia > Acidimicrobiales > Acidimicrobiales bacterium. Next base: position 170,484 of record DATLNE010000031.1, on the reverse strand, counting down.
CTTGCCACCCGCCACGGCCACGTCGCCCTTGCCACCGCCACCGCCACCGACCGCCTTGGCCGCCTCGGCCAGGAGGGGGCCGGCCTGCAGGCCGGAGTCCTTGGCCGTGGCAGCCACCAATGCCACCCGTTCGCCGTCGGGCGTGCCCACGAGGACGACGGCCCGCACGCCCGGCTGCTCGCGGATGGCGAGGGCGAGGTCGCGCAGTTGGTCCTGGGCCAAGCCGTCGCGCCGTAGCACCACGCACCCGTCGACGGCGTCGGCCGCCAGCGCACCCGATTCGGCCTTGGCCACCTGGGCGCGCAACGCCTTGAGCTCGTCCTCCAGTGACTTCTGGCGCTGGATGGTGCGCAGCACGGCATCGGGCAGCTCTTCGGGCTTGGCCCGGAGCAGGTCGGCCGCCTGTTCGATCAGCCGCTCTTCTTGGCGGAAGTGCTCCAGGGTGGCCTCGCCGGTGAGGGCGAAGATGCGGCGCATGTTGGACCCGATCGAGCTCTCGGAGAGGACCTTGACCGGGCCGATCATGCCCAAGGCGCCGACATGGGTGCCGCCGCACAGTTCCATGGAACGGGTGCCCGCCTCGACGATGCGCACGAAGTCGCCGTACTTGTCGCCGAAGAAGGCGATGGCGCCGAGCTGCTCGGCCTGTTCCTTGGAGGTCTCGTAGGACCGCACCGGCTCGTTGGCCAGGATGCGCTGGTTCACCATGTGCTCGATCTGCGCCAGGTCGTCGTCGCTCACCGGCGAGTGGTGGCTGAAGTCGAAGCGCAGGTAGTCGGGCGCCACCAGCGAGCCCTGCTGCTTCACGTGGCTGCCCAACACCTCGCGTAGCGCCCAGTGCAGGAGGTGGGTGCCGGTGTGGTTGCGGCGGATCGACTCACGGCGCTCGGTGTCGATGCAGGCGGTGGCCTCCTGGCCCGCGGTGATCTCGCCCTCGATCAGTTCGGCGGTGTGGCGGTGGAGGCCGGGCAGGGCGTAGGTGGTGTCGAGCACCCGGGCCGTGCCGGTGGGCGTGGTGACGGTGCCGGTGTCGCCCACCTGGCCGCCGCCTTCGGCGTAGAACGGGGTGCGGTCGAGGAAGACCTCGACTTGGTCGCCGTTGGGGATGACGGCCAGGACGCGGGCCTTCGACTCGTGCTCCGCGTAGCCGGTGAACTCGGTGGTGCCGAACTCCTCCACGATGTCGCGGTAGAGCTCGACGGCCACGTCATTGCCGCCGCCCGCCGCCTTGCGGTCCTCCTTGGCCCGGCGCCGCTGCTCCTGCATCGAGTCCTCGAACCCAGGCAGGTCGACCTCGACGCCCCGCTCCTCGGCGATCTCCTTGGTCAGCTCGATGGGGAAGCCGAAGGTGTCGTGCAGGCGGAAGGCCGCTTCGCCCGAGACCCGGCGGGCCTTGGCGATCTCCTCGTCGAGGATGGCCGAGCCCGACTTCAGGGTCTGACGGAAGCGCTCTTCCTCCCGGGTCACCACGTCGAGCACGAAGTCGTGGTTGCGCGACAGCTCGGGCCACGCCTCGCCCAGGGTGTCGACGGTGGCGTCGACCAGGGTGGGCGTCACCAGCTTGTCGACGCCCAGTTGGAAGGCGTGGCGCACGGCCCGACGGATGATGCGGCGCAGCACGTAGCCCCGGTCCTCGTTGGAGGGGAACACCCCGTCGCTGACCAGGAAGCTCATGGCCCGGGCGTGGTCGCCCATGATGCGCAGGCTGATGTCGGTGCGCTCGTCGTCGCCGTAGCGGCGGCCGGTGATGCCCTCGGCGGCGGCCACCATGGGCCGCATGAGCTCGGTCTCGAACACCGAGTAGCCGCCTTGCAGGATCGGCAGGATGCGCTCGAAGCCTGCGCCGGTGTCGATGTTCTTCTTGGGCAACTCGACCAGGCTCTTGTCGGGCATGCGGTTGTACTGCATGAAGACCAGGTTCCAGATCTCCACGAAGCGGTCTTCGCCGCCGTGGAGGGGGCCGCCGTCGGGGCCGTAGTCGGGGCCGAGGTCGTAGTAGATCTCCGAGCACGGGCCGCACGGGCCGGGGCCGTACTTGTCGCCCATGGCCCACCAGTTGTCCTCGTCGCCGAGGCGCTGGATGCGCTCTTGGGGGACGCCGACCAAGCGGAGCCACATGTCGGCCGCCTCGTCGTCGCTCTCGTGGACGGTGACCCACAGGCGGTCGGGGTGGAAGCCGAGCACCTCGGTCACCAGCTCCCAGGCGAACGGGAGGGCGCCTTCCTTGAAGTAGTCGCCGAAGCTGAAGTTGCCCAGCATCTCGAAGAACGTGCAGTGCCGGGCGGTGGTGCCGATGATGTCGATGTCGAGGGTGCGGAAGCACTTCTGCACGGTGGTGGCCCGAGGGAACGGCGCCGCCTCGTCGCCCAGGAAGTAGGGCTTGAACTGCACCATGCCTGCCACGGTGAACAGCACCGTCTTGTCGTGCGGGATCAGGCTCGACGAGGGGACGTGCGTGTGCCCGCGCTCCACGAAGAAGTCGACGAAGGCCTTGCGGAGGGCGGAGGCGGTGGCGTCCATGGCGAACACCGAGCCTACCGGGGGGTGGTTACCTGTTCGGCTCTATTCGGGCCCGCAGGTCGGCTTCGGCCTCCCGCATGCCCTCCACCGCCTCTGTGGCCGCCGCCCGCAGGTCTGTGCCGAACTCCTTGAGGGCGCTGCCCAGGTCCGCGCTGACCCGCTCCGGGGAGTACCGGTTGACGGTCTCCTTGACGAAGCGGGTGAGCCAGAAGCTGACCCCGAAGCCGAAGCCCGCGCCGACCACCAGCCAGAACAGTCGCTTGAACATTTCAGCGCGGGGTGGTGCGGCGGAGGCGGCGGGCGGCCCGGCCGGTGCCGCTGGCCAGGGCGAGGACCTTGATGACCGGGTTGGAGAAGGCCAGGTAGGCCAGCCTGCTGGCCGAGTCGACGGTGGCGCCCACGGACTCGGCCGTGGTGAGCAGGGAGTCGACCCGGGTGAGTTCGGCGTTGGCCGTGCCCACCGTGGTGCGCAGGTCGTGGAGGACAGGAAGGGTCTCCCGCCGCAGGTCCTCGACCGCGGTGCGCAGGGTGCCCAGGGTGCGGGTCAGCGCCACCAAGGCGAACAGGAGGGCGACGACGGCGACCACCAGTGCCACCGACGCGATAACGGCTGCGACTTCCCCACCGCTCATAGCCGGGTGACACTAATCGCCCGGCGCTGAGCCGCCAGTTGTGCGCGGCGTACCGCGCACAACTGGCAAGTCAGTCGGTGATGCCGCGGCGCTCCTGCCAGCGGCGGGCGATGTCGGCCTCCCGCCCGTGGGGTGACGGCTCGTAGTAGGTGCGGTCGGCCACCTCGTCGGGCCGGTACTCCTGCTCCACCCACCCGCGGGGGTCGTCGTGGGGGTAGCGATAGCCCACGCCGTGGCCGAGCTTCTTGGCGCTCTTGTAGTGGGAGTCGCGCAACTGGGGAGGCACCGGCCCGGCGGGCCGTTCGCGCACGTCGGCCTGGGCGGCGCCCAGGGCGGTGATGACCGAGTTCGACTTGGGCGCCGTGGCCAAGTGGATGACCGCCTGCGCCAGGTTCAGCTGCGCCTCGGGCAGCCCCACGAACTCCACGGCCCGGGCGGCGGCGTCGGCCACCAGCAGCGACATGGGGTCGGCCATGCCCACGTCCTCCGACGCCAGGATCACCAGCCGGCGGGCGATGAACCGGGCGTCCTCACCGGCGGCCAGCATGCGGGCCAGCCAGTAGAGGCCGCCGTCGACGTCGGAGCCGCGGATGCTCTTGATGAAGGCGGAAACGATGTCGTAGTGGTCGTCGCGTTCGTAGCGCAGGGCGCGGGCCGACCGGGCCGCTTCCACGTCGGCCAACGACACGGCGCCGTCGGCCAGGGCCAACGCCACCTCCAGGGTGGTGAGCGCGGCCCGGGCGTCGCCGTCGACCAGGTTCACGATGAAGTCGAGCGCGTCGTCGTCGGCCGTCGCCCCCTCGGCGGCCAGCGCCCGGTCGAGGATCGACCGCAGTGCCTCTGGCGACAGCGGCTCCAGCCGGAACAAGGTCGAGCGGCTCAGCAGCGGGGCGTTCACCTCGAAGTACGGGTTCTCGGTGGTGGCCCCCACCAGCGTCAGCGTGCCGTCCTCCACCGATGGCAGGAGCGCGTCCTGCTGCGACTTGTTGAAGCGGTGGACCTCGTCGAGGAACAAGATCGTGCCCCGTCCGTTCTCGGCCAGGCGGCGACGAGCGGCCTCCACCACCTCGCGCACGTCCTTCACCCCTGCGGTGACCGCCGACAGCGGCACGAACACCCGGCTGGTGGCATCGGCGATGAGCCGGGCCAGGGTGGTCTTGCCGGTGCCCGGCGGGCCCCACAGGATGATCGACGACAGGCGGTCCGACTCGATGAGCGCCCGCAAGGGGGCGCCGGCCCCGAGCAGGTGCTCCTGGCCCGCCACCTCGTCGATCGACCGGGGGCGCATGCGGGCGGCCAGCGGCGCCTGCTGGGCCAGGCGTTCGTCGAGGGCGGCAGCAAAGAGGTCGTCGGGCGCCGTCACGGCGCCGACGCTACGCCTCCTGCGCGGTGCAGGGCAGCAGCACCCGGAAGGCAGCGCCGCCGCCGTCCCGAGGCGTCACCCACACGCGGCCGCCTTGGGCCTCGACCAACGAGCGCACCATGTAGAGGCCGAGCCCCATGCCCGGCGAGAACGCCCCGGGGCCTCGCTTGAAGCGCTCGAAGATGCGCTCGGCGTCGTCGGGGTCGACGCCGCGCCCACGGTCGAGCACCGAGACAAGGGCCGACGGCATGTCGCCGTCGAGCACGGCGGCCACCTCGATGGTCACGTTGCCCCCGCCATGCGTGTGGGCGTTGTCGACCAGGTTGGTGAACACCCGCTCCAGGCTGGGGCGGTCGCCCAGCACCACCAGGTGGGGCACCACGCCGAGGCGGACCTCTCGCTCGGCCGCCGCCTGCACGCGCTGCACCTCTTCGAGCAGGAGCCGCACGTCGAGGGGGACGATGCCGACCTCGTCGACGGCGCCCGCCCGCTGCACGTCGAGCACGTCTTCGATGAGGGCGAGCAGGCGCTGGCCTTGGCGTTCGATCATCTGCAGGAACTCGGCCGTCACTTCGGCGGGCAGTTCCTTGCGCTGCATGGTGCGGGTGCAGCCCATGATCGAGGTCAGCGGCGTGCGCAGTTCGTGGCTGACGGTGGCGATGAACTCCGACTTCATGCGGTCGAGCTCGAGCAGTTCGGCCACGTGCACCCGTTCCGCCTCGTACAGGCGGGCGTTGGCGATGGCGACCGCCGCGTGGTCGGCGAAGAGCGTCAGCGCCCGCAGGTCGTACTCAGTGAACACCCGCTCACGGCTGCCGTTGACGTTGAGCACGCCCAGCAGTTCGTCCCGGTTGAGCAGGGGGACGCTCATGGCGCTCTCCACCGCGATTCGGCGCGACGACTCCACCCGTCCGTTGATCAGCATGGGTTCGCGCAGCAGCGCCACCTGGCCGGAGATGCCGTCGCCCATGGCTACGTGCGCGTCGAAGGCCGACGGGTTGCCCTGCTCGGACACCACTCGCAGCTGGTCGCCGTCGAAGAGCATGACCGAACCGCTGGAGCCTTCGAGCAGCTCGGTGGCGCTCGACAGGATGATCCCGAGCACCTGGTCGAGGTCGAGGACGGAGTTCACCGCCTTGCCCACCTCGCAGAGCATGGCCAGCTCCTTGAGGCGGTTCGACAGGGCGGCAGTCAGCACCCGTTCGTCCATGAGCAGGCGGGTCAGCTTGCGGAGGTGGCGTTCCTTCTCCAGCACGTAGGCGGCGAGCACCACGGTGACGCCGAGCACGGCGACTCGGAAGGCGGGTTGCTTGACGACATCGGCCGCCTCCTTGTTGATGCTCAGGAGGATGACGGCGATGGCCATGCACACCATGGCCAGGAAGGCGACCGTCCACAGTTCGGAGCGGCGGCGCTCGACGGCCTCCAACGAGGGCGTGGTGAAGTTGCGGATGCCGACGATGCGCGCCTCGTGGGCGAAGCGCTCGTCGCGCAGGCGCGTCGCCACCTCGTCGGTTGTCACACAAGGGCTATCGGAACGATGGCCCCTCGCGTTGACCTAGTTCTGCGGCGGGGGCAGCAAGCGGATGCCCAACTCGGTGAGCTGCTTGGGGTCGATCTCGCTGGGCGCGCCGGTAAGGGGGTCGAGGCCCGACTGGGTCTTGGGGAAGGCGATGACCTCCCGGATGTTCTCCTCGCCGCAGAGGATGGCGACCAAGCGGTCGATGCCGAAGGCGAAGCCCGCGTGCGGCGGGGCGCCGTAGCGGAAGGCGTCGAGCAGGAAGCCGAACTTGGCCTGGGCCTCTTCGGCGCCGATGCCCAGTAGGCCGAAGATGCGCTGCTGCACGTCGCCCCGGTGGATCCGCACGCTGCCCGAGCCCAGTTCCCAGCCGTTGACGACGAGGTCGTAGGCCTGGCTGCGCACGGCCAGCGGGTCGGTGTCGAGCTTCTCCATGTCGTCGGGGTGCGGCATGGTGAACGGGTGGTGGGCGGGGACGGGCTTGCCCGTGGCCTCGTCGACGGCCTCGAACAGGGGGAAGTCGGTCACCCAAAGAAAGTGGAAACCGCCTTCGTTGACGGGGGGCTTGCCCAGTTCCAGGCGGAGCAGGCCGAGCACGTGCTGGGCGGTGCGGCGCTCGTCGGCCACCAGCAGCAGGAGGTCGCCGGGCTGGGCTTCAAGGGTCGAGGCGATGCCCTGCAGCTCGTCGTCGCTGAGGAACTTGGCCACCGGCGAGTCGAGGGTGTTGCCGTCGGCCACGCGCATCCAGACCAGGCCCTTGGCGCCGAAGCGCTTGGCCATGTCGGTGAGGGCGTCGAGGCGGTTGCGGGTGGCCTGCCCTTCGCCGGGCACGCGGATGCCCTTGACGCAGGCGGCCTTGAAGGCGTTGAACTCGGTGGCGGCGAAGACCGGCGTGAGCTCGACCAGTTCCATGCCGAAACGCACGTCGGGCTTGTCGCTGCCGAAGCGCTCGGCCGCCTCCGCATGCGTCATGCGGGGCACTTCGGACGGGCGTGTGCCGGTGGCTGCCTCGGTGGCGTCGGCCACCGCCTCGGAGATGGCGGCGAAGACGTCCTCCTGGGTGGCGAAGCTCATTTCGGCGTCGAGCTGCATGAACTCGAACTGCCGATCGGCGCGCAGGTCCTCGTCCCTGAGGCAGCGGGCGATCTGGTAGTACCGATCGATGCCGCCCACCATGCTGAGCTGCTTGAACAGCTGCGGGCTCTGGGGCAGGGCGTAGAAGCTGCCGGGCTTGAGGCGGCTGGGCACCACGAAGTCGCGGGCGCCTTCCGGGGTGGAGGCGATGAGCATGGGCGTCTCGATCTCCACGAAGCCCTGGCGCTCCATGGCCTTGCGGATGGCGCTGTTCACCTTGGCCCGGGTGCGCAGGTTGCGCTGCATGCGGTCGCGGCGCAGGTCGAGGTAGCGGTGGCGCAGGCGGACGGTCTCGTCGGCCTCGATGCGGTCGGTGATGGGGAACGGGGGCGGCTCGGCGGTCGACAGCACCTCGACGTCGCAGTCGCCGACCTCGACCTCGCCGGTGGGCAGGTTGGGGTTGGTGGTGCCTTCGGGGCGGTGGCGGACGGTGCCGGTGACCTTGAGGACGTACTCGTTGCGGATGTCGTGGGCGCCGTCGACCACGCACTGCACGAGGCCGGTGTGATCGCGCAGGTCGACGAAGGCCAGGTGCTCGCCGTGCTCCCGGCGCCGGCCTACCCAGCCGCACAGGGTGACGGTGCGCCCGACGTGCTCGGGAGTCAGGGTGCCGCAGTAGTCGGTCCTCATAGTCGCTTTCTCACGTGGTCGACGACAGTCTCGGCGGTGACGGGCTCGCGCTCGCCGTCGCTGGTGCGCAGGGTCCAGCCGTCGGGCTCGATGTTCAAGGTCAGGGGCGCGCCGCTGCGGGTGGCTGCTTTCATCTGCGACTTCCAGCTGCGGTTGTCGAAGGCGCGGTCGGCCCGGATGCCGTGCTGCCGGAGGGCGGAGGTGGCGTCGCGGGCGGCGTCGCCCCCGGTGGTGTCGACCACGAAGACGTCGAGGGTGGTGGCCGGGGTCGGGAAGACGCCTTCGGCGTCGCAGGCCAGCAGGATGCGCTCGATGCCCGCGCCGAAGCCGATGCCCGGCGTGGGCGGGCCGCCGAGGGATTCGGCCAGGCCGTCATAGCGCCCGCCGCCGCCGACGGCGTCCTGGGCGCTGTCGAGCGCGGTGGCGGCGAACTCGAAGGTGGTGCGGGTGTAGTAGTCGAGGCCTCGCACCAGGCGGGGGTCGGGCGTGTAGGCGATGGCAAGGGCGCTGAGCCCGCGCTGCACTCGGTCGTAGTGGGCCTTGCACGGGTCACACAGGTGGTCGACCTGGAGGGGGGCGTCGGCCGAGGCGGCGCGGCAGGGGTCGCGCTTGCAGTCGAGGATGCGCAGCGGGTTGTCGTCGATGCGGTCCTTGTGCTCGTCGCACAAGGACTGGGTGCGGAAGTGGGCGGCGAGGGCGTCGCGGTAGGCGGGGCGGCAGATGGCGTCGCCCAGGCTGTTCAGCTTGAGGGTGACCTGCTGCAGGCCGAGCCGGGCGTAGAAGCCCGACAGCAGGGCGACGACCTCGACATCGAGGTCGGGGTCCTCGGTGCCAAGGACCTCGACGCCGACTTGGTGGTGCTGGCGGTAGCGGCCCGCCTGCGGGCGCTCGTAGCGGAAGTTGGGGCCGGCGTACCAGGCCTTGAACGGCGGGGTGGGCCGGTGCTGCACGTAGGCCCGCACCACGCTGGCCGTGCCCTCGGGGCGCAAGGCGATGCGGCGGCCGCCTTTGTCGTCGAAGTCGTACATCTCCTTGCGGACGACGTCGGTGGACTCCCCCACCCGCTGGAAGACGCCGATGTCCTCGAACATGGGGCTGACCACGAGGCCGTAGCCCGCCCGGCCGACGTGGTCGGCAAAGGCAGCCACGAGCCGCTCGTAGCGAGCGGACTGGGGCGGCAACACGTCGAAGGTGCCAGGCGGCGCCTGGAAGTCGGGCACGGCCGGAGGTTAGTTGCCCGGCCGTGCCGTCCTTCGTGGGTAAAGCGTCGTTACACGCCGCTGGTCAGCGTCACACAGGGTGCGTCGTACCGGCCGCCGGGGATGTCGCCCGGGTAGTAGGTCATGATCCCGACGCACAGCTCGTAGCCGTGGCTCTGGGTGACGACGAAGCTTCCTGCAGCCGCCGCCGTGCCGCGGTTCTGGAGCGTCGTCAACTGGTAGTGACGGCCGGTGCTCTTGTCGCGGATCGAGCACAGGGGGTCCATCCGGCGAGGTTGGACCTCGATGAGCACCAGTGTTACGTTGCACGTGGCGCTGATCGTCGTAGCGAGCCCGTTTGTGACGTCGGTCTCGACTGCCTCGCCCGCCAGCACGTAGTACGCGCCGATGCCGAGCAGGGTGTTTGTGACTGTCGCTTTGCGCGGGCCTGCCCCGGCATCACTGGCCATGGCCGGAGAGACCAAACCGACTACCGCCGCGAGCGTCGTAGCCGCGACCCCAAGCTTGCGAAACATGTTGAGCCCTTTCATCGCTGTCGTCACGCCGATTGGCTGACGAGCGATACACGCTCCTCGGAGGAAATGATTTCAGGGCTGGGCTTAGGAGCCGAGCCGATAGGCGAGGCGACAAAACGAGCACAGCGCCTGTCTCGGCGGCCGTAGGCCGTCGAGAACGACCTACGGCGAGCGGCGGGCGACCTATCCGCGCAACTCCTTATGCGCCCTTCCCGGGGACGATGCGGTAGGCGTCGTAGACCGAGTCGATGCGCTTGACCGATGTGATCATCGAGTCGAGGTGCGACGGGTCGGCCAGCTCGAAGTCGAAGCGCATGCGGCTCACCCGGTCGGCGCCCACGTGGGTGGACGAACCCAGGATGTTCACGTGGTGCTCGGACAGCACCCTGGTCACATCCGCCAGCAGGCGGGCCCGGTCGAGCGCCTTCACCTCGATCGACGCCACGAACACGCCGCCCCGGTCGCGGTCCCACTCCACCTCGATGATGCGATCGGTCAGCGCCAGCGCGTTGGCGCAGTCGGACCGGTGCACCGACACACCCCGCCCTCGGGTCACGAAGCCGATGATCTCGTCGCCCGGCACCGGGGTGCAGCAGCGCGACAGCCGCACCATCACGTCGTCGAGCCCCTCGACGTGCACGCCCACCGACTTGCGCCGCGACGGCCGGCGGGGCGAGCGCGCCGTCGTGGGCAGCTGTTCTTCGTGGTCGCCGCCCCGCAGCTCGCGAGCGACCCGCTGGGCGATCGACTTGGCCGAGGCGTGGCCGTCGCCGATCGCCGCGTGCAGCGCGTCGATGTCGACGTAGTTCATCGTCTCGGCCAGCTTCAGCAGCACCGGTGACGACGCCAGCTTCTGGACCGGCAATCCTTCCTTGCGCAACGCCTTCGACAGCTCGTCGCGGCCCATCTCGATGGCGTCCTCGCGGCGCTCACGGGAGAACCACTGGCGGATCTTGTTGCGGGCCCGGGGCGTGACGACGATCTTCAACCAGTCGCGCGACGGCCCGGCCGACGGCACCTTGGAGGTGAAGATCTCGACGGTGTCGCCCGAGTGCAGCTTGGAGTCGAGGGGCGCCAGCCGGCCGTTCACCCGGGCGCCGATGCAGCGGTGCCCCACGTCGGTGTGAATGGAGTAGGCGAAGTCGACGGGCGTGGCGCCCGCGGGCATCGTCACCACGTCGCCCTTGGGGGTGAAGACGAAGACCTCGTCCTGCTCCAGGTCGAGCTTCAGCGTCTCCAAGAACTCCGCCGGGTTGTTGGTCTCGGACTGCCAGTCGACGATCCGCTGCAGCCAGGCCACGTCGGCGGGCGCCTGCTCCTTGTAGCCCCAGTGGGCGGCGATGCCGAACTCGGCCCGGTGGTGCATCTCCCGGGTGCGGATCTGCACCTCCAGCGGCTTGCCCTGGGGCCCCACCACCGTGGTGTGCAACGACTGGTAGAGGTTGAACTTGGGCATGGCGATGTAGTCCTTGAACCGCCCCTGCACCGGCTTCCACGTGGCGTGGATGGAGCCCAGCGCGGCGTAACAGTCCTTGACCGAGTCGACCAGCACCCGGATGCCGACGAGGTCGTAGATCTCGTCGAACTCCTTGCCCTTGACGACCATCTTCTCGTAGATGGACCACAGGTGCTTGGGCCGGCCGGTGACTTCCCCGTCGATGCGCAGCTCTGACAGGCGGTCGCGCACCTGCTCCAACACCTGAGCCAGGTAGATCTCGCGCTCCGGCGCCCGCATGGCCACCATCTGCTCGATCTCGGCGTAGCGCTTGGGGTACAGGGCGGCGAAGGCCAGGTCCTCCAACTGCCACTTCATCTCCTGGATGCCGAGGCGGTGCGCCAGCGGCGCGTAGATGTCGATGGTCTCCTGGGCCGTGCGCCGCTGCTTGAACTCCGGCATGGCGGCGATCGTCCGCATGTTGTGGAGGCGGTCGGCCAGCTTGATGATCAGGACTCGCCAGTCCTTGGCCATCGCCACCAGCATCTTGCGCATGGAGGCGGCCTGCTGGGCTTCCTTGGAGTCGAAGCGCACCCGGTCGAGCTTGGTCACGCCGTCGACGATGGCGGCCACCACCGAGCCGAACTCCGCCGACACGTCGTCGACGGTGACGCCGGTGTCCTCCACGGCGTCGTGCAGCAGGGCCGAGGCGATCGTCACGTCGTCGAGGCCGAGCTCGGCCACGATGGTCGCCACCGCGATGGGGTGGTGGATGTAGGGCTCGCCCGACTTGCGCACCTGGGTGGCGTGCGCCCGGTCGGCGGCCTCGAAGGCCCGCAGGATGAGGCTGACGTCGGCCTTGGGGTGACGGGACCGGTAGGCGTGCAGCAGCGGCCCGAGGATGCCTTCGTCGGGGGCCGCCTGTCGGCGCCAGGGCAGGACCGTTGCCACCGCCTGTTACCCGAAATCCATCAGGGACACGATCTCGTGCCCTGCCAGCTTGGACCGGCCGCCGAGGAAGCCCAGTTCGATGGCGAAGCCGAGCCCGACCACCTCGCCGCCCAACTTCTCGACCAGCCGCACAGTGGCCTCGGCGGTGCCGCCGGTGGCCAACACGTCGTCGATGACCAATGCCCGCTCCCCCGGCGCCACGGCGTCGGAGTGGACCTCCAGCGAGTCGGTGCCGTACTCGAGCACGTACTCCTGCTTCTCCACCGACCACGGCAGCTTGCCTGCCTTGCGCACGGGCACGAACCCGGCGCCCAACCGGTAGGCGACGGGGGCGGCGATGATGAAGCCGCGGGCCTCGACGCCGAGCACCTTGTCGACCTGCGACTCGGCAAAGGCGTCGGCCAGCTCGTCGACCGTGGCCTGGAATGCTTCGGCGTCGCCCAGCAGGGGCGTGATGTCCTTGAACACCACGCCGGGCTTGGGGAAATCAGGGATGTCGCGGATGTGCTCCTTGAGCCAGCCGGCGTCGTATCCCATCGCCCCAAGGTACTACCGGCTGCTACCGACGCTTGCCCTTCTTGCGGGGCCGCGGCGGGGTGCGAGGCGCAGCTGTGGTGGGCCGCAAGGGCGTGTCGCCGCCGTCGCCGCCCAAGGCGGCGGCTGCCGCCGCCGGGGTCAACGGCGCACCTGTGCCGCCGCGGGCCAACACCCGCTCCTTGATCGAGGCATACCGCGGCTCGCGCTCCTTGAGCAGGGCCAGCAGCGGCGAAGCGATGAAGATCGACGAGTACGCCGAGGCGGTGAGGCCGATGAGCAGCGCCAGGGCAAAGTCCTGCAGGGTGGTGGCGCCGAGGACGAAGCCGCCCACGACCAGCAACGACAGGATCGGCAGCAAGGCGGTGATCGAGGTGTTGAGCGAGCGCATCAGCACCTGGTTGAGCGACAGGTTCACCATGTCGCCGTAGGTCATGCGGCCCGACGCCGCCAGCCCGCGGGTGTTCTCATCGACCTTGTCGAACACCACGATGCCGTCGTAGATCGAGTAGCCGAGGATGGTCAGGCCCGCGATGACGGTGGCCGGGGTGACCTCGAAGCCCGACAGGGAGTACGCCCCGACGGTGACCAGGATGTCGTGCACGAGCGCGACAAGGGTGGCCACCGCCATCTTCCACTCGAAGCGCAACGAGATGTAGATGGTGATGGCGATGAGGAAGACGATCAGGGCCTGTCGGGCCTTGTTGGTGATCTCCTCGCCCCACGAGGGGCCCACCTCGTTGAGGTTGACCTGGTTGGTCGGGACCTTGGCGAGGTCCGCCAAGGCCTGGGTCACCTGGGCCGACTTGGCCGGGTCGCTGGCGGACTCCTGCACCCGGATCAGGTCGTCGCCGATGATCTGGATCTTGGCGTCGCCCATGCCGACGGGCCGCAGTGCATCGCGAGCCTCCGACACCGACACGCCAGGTGCCCGTACCTCCCAGGCCGTGCCGCCTTCGAAGTCGATGCCGAAGTTGAGCCCGCGGGTGAACAACGAGACCATGCCGATGGCGATGACGGCCAGCGAGAGCAGGAACCACAGCTTCATGCGGCTGACGAAGCGGATGGACGTCTCGCCGTTGTAGAGACGGGACCAGATGCTGCGCTGCTGGCTCACGATGCACCTCCGGCCGGCGTGGCCGCCAAGCCCCGCGCCACCCCGAGCCATCGAGCCTCGGTGAACAGCCGGTTACGGCCGAGCAGGACGACGAGGGGACGGGTGAAGAACCAGGCCACCACCACGTCGAGCAGGGTGGACAGGCCGAGGAAGAAGGCGAAGCCGCGCACCGACCCGACGGTGAGGATGAACAGCAGGGCGGCGCCGATGAACGAGGCGATGTCGGCGGCCAGGATGGTGCGGAAGGCCCGGGAGAACCCACGGTCGACCGACGATCGGATCGTCTTGCCGGAACGGATCTCGTCTTTCAACCGTTCGAAATAGACGACGTAGCTGTCGACGGTCACGCCCACCGAGATGATGATGCCGACGGCGCCCGAAAGGCTCAGCGCCAGGCCACTGGTCTCGCCCAGGAACGACACGATCGTCCACATCAAGGTGCCCCAGATGGTGAGGCCGAACAGCACGACGAGGCCGAGCGCCCGGTAGTACAGGACCATGTAGAGCAGCACCAGGGCCAGGCCCGCCAACCCCGCGATGATGCCCGCCCGCAGGGAGTCCTTGCCCAGGCTGGCCGAGACCCGCTGGGTGGACTGCGGCTCCAATTCGACGGGCAAGGCGCCGTAGCGCAGCACCAGGGCGAGGTCTTTGGCCTCGCGCTCGGTGAAGTCGCCGCTGATCTGGCCCTTGCCGTTGAAGTCGGCCTGCTGGATGACCGGCGCCGACTGCACCACCCCGTCGAGCACGATGGCGATCTGGCGCTGCAGGTACTTGGCGGCCATGGCGTCGAACTGCTCGGCGCCCTCGCCGGTGAGCTCGAAGTCGACCGCCCACTGGCCCGCCTCGGCGGTGAAGTTGGCTCGGGCCGTCGCCACCGCCCGACCGGTCATCTCGGCAGCGCCGAGCTGGTAGCGCCGGACCACGCGGCCCTCGTCGAGCTCGGGCAGGACGACCGGCTTGTCGGGCAGGTCCTCCTCGCGCGTCGTGGTCGGCACTGTGGCCGGGTTCATCGTCGTGGTGGTGGTAGCCGCCGGGTCGGCCGGGGCCGTGCTCGACGTGGTGGGCGGCGGTGCGTTCTCCGGCGGCAGTTCGCCCACCACCGGGCGGAACCGCAGCTCGGCCGTCTGGCCCACGATCTCCAAGGCCCGGTCGGCATCCTTTACGCCGGGGAGCTGCACGACGATGTTGTCGCCCAGGCGGCTGATGTCGGGCTCGGCCACGCCGAGGGCGTCGACCCGGTTGCGAATGATCTCGATCGACTGGTTGAGGACCCCACGGGTGGCCGGGTCCTTGGGCTGGAGCACCACGGAGGTGCCGCCCTGCAGGTCGAGGCCCAACTGCGGCGAGTTACCCACCGCCAGGGTGGCCACGAACGCCCCCAGCGCGATCACCACGATGGCGATCAGCGATCCAACCGTCCCCCGACGCATCAGCCTTCGTCCCCTTCGTAGCCCCGCGTTTCGCCCGCCTCGGCCTTACGGCTCACCGCGGGCCGAACCAGGGTGAGCACCGTACCCGGTGCCACCTCGATGCGGGCCTCTTCCTCGTCGAGCCCGACGATGGTGCCTTTGATGCCGCCGATGGTGACCACGCGGTCGCCCACCGCCAGGGTGGCGACCAGGTCTCGCTGGCGGCGAACTCGCTGCTGTTGCGGCCGGATCAAGAGCAGCCACATCAGCGCGACAAGGATGAGAAGAGGAAGGGCTTCCACGGCGCGGGGCAGGTTAGCAGTGGGGTGTGACAGTTAAGCGGTGGGCGCCGCGTCCCACACGGCGGCGACGCCTGCACGAAATGTCGGGAACGTGCCCGCGACCACGGCATCCCGGGCCGCTCGCACCAGGCCGATGGTCCACGCCAGGTTGTGCACGGTGAGCAGGTGCAGGGCCGTCAGCTCACCCACTTGCAGCAGGTGGCGGAGATAGGCGCGGGACCAGCGGGCGCACACCCGGCACCCGCACGCGGGGTCGAGGGGGCCGTCGTCGCGGGCGAACGCGGCGTTGCGCAACTGCAGCCGCCCGGCCGAGGTCAACACGCTGCCGTGCCGGGCGAGGCGGGTGGGCAGCACGCAGTCGAACATGTCGACGCCCATCCCGATGGCGTCGACCAGGTTCAAGGCGTCCCCCACCCCCATGAGGTAGCGCGGCCGGTCACGCGGCAGCTCGGCCAGGGCGGCATCCAACGCCGGCAGCATCTCCGCCCGGGGCTCCCCCACCGACAACCCGCCGATGCCGTACCCGTCGAAGTCGAGTTCGACCGTGCGCTGGGCGCTCTCGCCCCGCAGCACCGGGTCGACGCCACCCTGCACGATGCCGAACAGCGCCTGCCCTTCGCGGCGAGGCGCGGTGCGGGCCCGGGCCGCCCACGCCGCCGTGCGCTCCACGGCCAGCCGCACCACCCCGGGCGGCGACGGCAACGGCGGGCACACGTCGAGCACCATCTGGATGTCGGCGCCGATCTGCGACTGCACCCGCACTGCGTCCTCCGGGGTGAGCCGGTGCGACGACCCGTCGTACGTCGAGCGGAACGTCACGCCGTCGTCGTCGACCTTGGGCTTGAGGGAGAAGACCTGGAAGCCGCCGGAGTCGGTCAGCGTGTGGCCCGTCCACCCCGAGAAGGCGCCGAGGCCGCCCAGCGACTCCACCAACTCGGCGCCGGGCCGCAGCATGAGGTGGTAGGTGTTGCCCAGCACCACCTCTACGCCGAGGTCGTCGAGGTCGGCCGACGAGACCGCCCGCACCGAGCCCTTGGTGCCCACCGGCATGAAGCACGGGGTGTGGAACGTCCCCCGGGCCGTGGTGACGACGCCCGCCCGGGCCGCGCCGTCGAGCGCCTCGATGTCGATGGCGAGGGTCACGGGCGGCGGCTCACAAGCATGGCGTCGCCGAAGGAGAGGAACCGGTAGCCCTCGGCCAGCGCCTCGTCGTACAGCGTCCGCCACCCGGGGCCGCAGAAGGCCTCGAGCAGGACGAGCAGGGTCGAACGGGGCAGGTGGAAGTTGGTGAGCAGCACGTCGACCACCTTGAACGGGTAGTCGCCCGAGATGAACAGGTCGGTGCGCCCTTCCATCTCGCCCCGGGCGGCGGCCGACTCCAGCGCCCGCACCGACGTGGTGCCCACGGCCACCACCCGCCGAGCCGCGGCGCAGGCGTCCAGAGTCTCGGCGGGCACCGTGTAGCGCTCGGAGTGCATGACGTGGTCCTCGACCGCCTCGGTGGCGATGGGCCGGAAGGTGTCGAGGCCGACCACCAGCTCGACCCGGGCCAGTCCGACCCCCTTGGCCGCGCACCGGTCGAGCACGTCGCGGCTCAGGTGGAGGCCCGCCGTGGGCGCCGCCACCGAGCCCGGCCGGGCGGCGTACACCGTCTGGTAGCGCTCGGGGTCGGCCAACGCCTCGGTGATGTACGGGGGCAGCGGCACGGTGCCGTGGCGGTCGGGGTCGTCGAGCAGGGTGACGAGCCGCCTGCCGTCGTCGCCCACGGGCTCACCCACCTCCACCACAGCAGTGCCGTCGTTGCCGAACAGGCGGGTGCCGGGCGGCAGGCGTCGCCCCGGCCGCACCAGGGCCTCCCACGCCAGCGACGAGGGGCCGGCCGGTTCGAGCAGCAGCACCTCGGCCGCACCGCCGGTCTCCTTGTGCAGGTGGAGGCGGGCCGGGCGCACCCGGGTGTCGTTGACGACGAGCAGGTCGCCGGGCTCCAGCAGGTCGGGCAGGTCGCGCACGTGGCGGTGCTGGGGCGGGGCGCCGGCGTCGAGCGACACCAGTAGGCGCGCCGCATCCCGGGGCTCGACGGGTTGCTGGGCAATTGCCTCCGGGGGCAACTGGTACTCGAAAGCATCGACGCGGGTCACGGCATGAGCGAGACTAGAGAGGAACTACCACCCTCTGCGGCGAACCAAGCTCGCAGGGGTCAGCTCGAGCAGCAGTACTGGGGTGAGGCGATGGCACTTCGCGCCGATGATGTGGACCTCTGCCGCGACCGCGACCTCGTCGTTCGTTCGCAAGCAGGAGACGACGGCGCGTTCGAAGACCTGTACCGCCGGTACTTCGGACGCCTGTACCGCTCCTGCGTGCGCCGACTGCACGACCCGCACGCTGCGGAGGAAGTGGCGCAAGAGGCATTTGCGCGGGCCTACCGAGCGCTGCCTCGCCTGGGGGGCGAGCGCAAGTTCTACCCCTGGCTGAGCGTGATCGCTGCTCGCCTCTGCACCGACGAGTTCCGCCGCCGGGCGCGCAGCGAGCCCGCCGCGGTCATCGACCTGGGCGCCTGGGAGGGCGACCACGACCGGGTTATCCGCGCCGTCGATGCCGAGATGCTCAACCAGGCCATGGCCCGGTTGACGCCGCGCCACCGCGACGTCCTGTCGCTGCGCGAACACCACGGGTGGTCGTACCAGCACATCGCCGAGCACCTCGGCGTGAACCTGGGGACGGTCGAAGCCTTGCTGCACCGGGCCCGCAAGGCCCTCAAACGAGAGTTCGACGTGCTGGCCGGCCCCGACGCCGTGCCCGTGGCTGCCGGTATCGGCCTCGGCTGGTTCGGGCGGAAGATGGCGGCCCTGCGGCTCAAGCTGCGGGTCGACGAGTGGAGCGTGCCGTCGTGGGCGCCCACCGTGGGCAACGCCATGGCGGCTGCTGCCGTGGTGGTGGGGTCGACGACCATGCTCACCGGCGGAGGCAACACGCAGGCGTCTGCCGTGACCATGTCACCGGCGGCCGCCGTCGCCGTCGCCCCCACCGCCGCCTCCTCGCCTGCGGCGGTCCCGTCGGCACCTGCGACGACGTCGCGGGCCGACGTCCCGGCCGCCACGCCCAAGCAACCCGGCAAGGAACGGGGTGGGTCGGCCGTGCCCCCTGTCGGACTGGGCACACAGGACGTCGGTGTCGACAACGGCATCGAACGCACACAGGAACAAGAGGTGAACAACGGCGCCGACGGCGTCGCCTACCTCGGAGCGAACCCCACAGGCGCCGCCGACGAAGTTGTGCTGACGGCAGGCGACTACGTGGACGACCTCAGAAAGGACTCCGAATGACCAAGCGTGTGGTCTTCATCCTGGGCGCCGCCTTCGCCGCCCTTTCCGCAGGCGTGGTGCCCGCTCTGGCCGACACCGCCGGGCGCTCCGGCACAGACTGGGCCTGCGTCGTGGTGGTCGAAGCCGACCTGGGCATCTGCCAGCAGAACCCGCTGCCCGACGAGCTCTCGGTGCCCAAAGAGGCCCGGGTACTGCCGCCCAAGTAGCTCAGTCGTCGAACAGGACGGGGGCGTCGACCGTTCGGGGGGCGGCCAAGCCGAGGTGCTGCCAGGCCGCGGGGGTGGCCACCCGGCCCCGGGGGGTGCGCTTGAGCATGCCCAGTTGCAACAGGAACGGCTCGTAGACGTCTTCGACGGTCTCGGTCTCCTCCCCCACACTGACGGCCAGGGTCGACAGGCCGACAGGTCCGCCGCCGAATCGGCGGCACACCGTGTCGAGGATGGCCCGGTCGACCTTGTCGAGGCCCGCTTCGTCGACGCCGAACAGGGTCAGGCCCTGGGAGGCGATGGCCGCGGTGACCACGCCGTCGCCCCGGACCTCGGCGAAGTCGCGCACCCGCTTCAGCAGGCGGTTGGCGATGCGGGGGGTGCCTCGGCTGCGGCCCGCGATCTCACGGGCACCCTCGCGATCGAGGGTGACACCGAGGATGCGGGCGGCCCGGTGCACGATCTCCTGCAGGTCGTCGACCGGGTAGTGGTCGAGGCGGGCCACGAAGCCGAAGCGGTCGCGCAGCGGCCCCGTCATGAGGCCGGTGCGGGTGGTGGCCGCCACCAGGGTGAACTTGGGCAGGTCGAGGCGGATGGACCGGGCGGCGGGGCCCTTGCCCAGCACGATGTCGAGCTGGAAGTCCTCCATGGCCGGGTAGAGGATTTCTTCGACGGCCCGGCCCAGCCGGTGGATCTCGTCGATGAAGAGGATGTCGCCCTCGTGGAGGTCGGTGAGGATGGCGGCCAGGTCGCCCGCCCGCACCAGGGCGGGGCCTGAGGTGATGCGCAGGCCCACACCCATCTCGGTGGCCACGATGCCCGCCAGGCTGGTCTTGCCCAGGCCGGGCGGGCCGGCGAACAGCAGGTGGTCGGCGGGGTGGCCGCGGCGGCGGGCGGCCTCCAGCACGATGTCGAGGTGCTCCTTGAGCTGGGGCTGGCCCACGAACTCGCTCAGCCGCCGAGGCCGGAGCGTGACCTCCTCGGCCACCTCCACCGGATCGGCCACCGCCGGGCTGGTGAGCACTTCTTCGCGCGGGCTCAACGCACCGTGGCCAGTTGCTTGAGAGCGGACTTGAGCAGGTCCTCGACCGAGCCGTCGTCGGGCAGGTCGCGCACGATGTCGCGCACCTCGTCGGGGCCGTAGCCGAGGCCTGCGAGGGCGGCGCGCACCTCGGAGCGGGTGCTGTCGGTGCCGTTGCCGCCGACCACCGCCAGCTCCAGGTCGGGCAGGTCGAGGCGGGCTTTGAGTTCGATGAGGAGGCGGGCGGCCGTCTTCTTGCCCACGCCGGGGACGGTGGTGAGGGCGTCGACGTCGTCGATGGCGACGGCCCGCTGCAAGGCGTTGGGGCTGAGGGCGGCCAGGATGGCCATGGCCAGGGCAGGGCCGACGCCGTGGGCGCCCAGCAGCGCTTCGAAGCACGCCCGTTCCTGGCGGGTCACGAAGCCGTAGAGGACGAGGGCGTCTTCGCGAACGTGGGTGTGGATGTGGAGGAACGTCGGCCCGTCGAGCTCGACGGTGGCCAGCACCGCGGGCGTGACCGTGACCCGGTAGCCGACCCCGGCCACCTCGACCAACAGCTCGTTGCCGTCGGCCGACCGGTCGAGCACGACGCCCCGCAGCGACCCGATCACTGCGCACCTCCGGCGGCGGCCACCCGGGCCAGCCGGGGGGCGAGCGTGAGGTGGCAGAGCGCCAGCGCCAAGGCGTCGGCGGCGTCGGGCGGGCGGGGCGGCTCGGGCAGGCCGAGCAACGACTGGACCATGCGCTGCACCTGTTCCTTGGTGGCGGCGCCGTACCCGGCCACCGCCAGCTTCACCTCGTTCGACGTGTACTGCGCCACCGTGCAGCCCGCCTCCGAGGCCGCGGCCAAGGCCAGCCCGCTGGCTTGGGCCACCGACATGGCGGTACGCACGTTGGTCTGGAAGAAGACCCGCTCGACCACCACCGCCTCGGGGTTGAACTCGGCGATCAGCGCCCGCAGTTCGCGGTTCAGCGAGGCCAGCCGGTCGGGCAACGGGTCGTCTTTCGGCGTGGTCAGCACGCCCGCGGCGACTGCGGCCATGCCGGCACGGTTGCGGGAGGCGACGCCGTAGCCACACCGGGACACCCCCGGGTCGATGCCCAACACGAACATGCGTTCGAGGGTAACCGGGGTTAGGCCGCCGGTGGTGGACCCTCAGACGGTGGCGGCGGCGGCCTTGACGGCGGCGAGGAGCTCGTCGGTCTTCTTGTAGGTCAGCCCGTGGGCGGATCGGTGGGCGTAGCGGATGACGCCGTCGCCGTCGACCACGAACACCGACCGTTTGTAGAAGCCCAGCGGCCCCACCACGGCATAGGCCCGGCCGACCGACTTGTCGCAGTCGGCCAGCAACGGGAACTTGAACCCGCCCTGCTTGCACGAAAACTGCTCGTGGGAGTCCACGTCCTGGGGGCTGATGCCCAGCACCTGCGCGCCGAGTCCCTCGAACTGGTCGATGTTCGACGAGTAGGTGTTGAGCTGCGTCGTACACACCGGCGTGTTGTCGCCCGGGTAGAACACCAGCAGCACTGGCTGGCCCCGGTAGTCGGACAGCGAGTACGACCGCCCGCCCGTGCCGGGCAAGGTGAAGTCGGGAGCGGCCTCCCCGCTCTTGACGCCGGCCACGGCCGCTACGCCTCGACCAGTTCGATGATGGCGTCGGGGATGTCGAAGTTGGCGTAGACGTTCTGCACGTCGTCGTGGTCCTCCAGCGCGTCGATCAGCTTGAGCACCTTGCGGGCGTCGCCCTCGCTGTCGAGAGGCACCGACGTCGACGCCAGCATGGTCACGTCGGCCGAGTCGAAGGCCATCCCCGCCTCCTCCAGCGCCGTGCGCAGCCCGTTCAGGTCGGTGGGGGCGCACGTGAGCTGCCACGAATCGCCTTGGTCCTGCAAGTCCTCGGCCCCCGCCTCCAGGGCCACGTCCATGAGCTCGTCCTCGGTGACCTTCTTGGGCAGGATCACCACGCCCTTGCGCTCGAACTGCCACGACACGGCGCCAGGCTCGGCCGTCGACCCGCCGTTCTTGGTGAAGATCGAGCGGATGTCGGCACCGGTGCGGTTGCGGTTGTCGGACAGCGTCTCCACGATGACGGCCACGCCGTTGGGGGCGTAGCCCTCGTAGGTGATGGGCTCGTACTTGACGCCCTCCAACTCGCCCGTGCCCCGCTTGATGGCCCGCTCGATGGTGTCGATCGGCACCGAGGCGTCACGGGCCTTGGTGAACATGGTGCGCAGGGTGGCGTTGGCGTTGATGTCGCCCCCGCCCTCCCGGGCCGCCACCTCGACCTGGCGGATCAGCTTGGCGAACAGCTTCCCCCGCGCCTTGTCCTGGGCGCCCTTCTTGTGCTTGATCGTCGCCCATTTGGAGTGACCGCTCATGATTACCAGCCTCCCAGGAACAGCTCGTGCATGCGCAAGTCGCCCGACAGCTCGGGGTGGAACGACGCCACCAGCACGGCGCCGGAACGGCACACCACCGGGTGCCCGTCCACCGCGGCCAGCACCTCGACGCCGTCGGCCACCCGCTCCACGAAGGGCGCCCGGATGAACACCGCGGGCACCGAGCCCACGCCGTCGACGTCGAGCACCGCCTCGAACGAGTCGACCTGGCGACCGAAGGCGTTGCGCCGAACGGCGATGTCGACGGCGCCGAACGTGCGCTGGTCGGGACGGCCGTCGACCACCTCGGACGCCAGCAGGATCATCCCGGCGCACGTGCCGAACGCCGGCATGCCCTCGCGCAAGCGGTCGGCGATGGGCTCGAACAGCCCGGACGACTGCAACAGCAGCGAGATGGTGGTGGACTCGCCACCCGGCAGCACCAGCGCCTCGACCGCCGCCAGGTCTTCCGGCGTGCGCACCTCGACCACATGCGCCCCCAACTCGGACAGCACGGCCGAGTGCTCCCGCACGTCGCCCTGCAACGCCAGCACCCCGACCTTCCGTCCCGAGTACATCGCCGGCGAATTTCGCCGGCTATGTACTCGGGACGCGGGGTCTACCACCCGCGGTCGGCGAGCTTCGTCTCCAACCCGCCGATCTCCAGGCCGCGCATGGCCTCGCCCAGCCCCCGCGAGACCTTGGCCACCATCGAGGCGTCACGGAAGTGGGTGGTGGCCTCCACGATGGCCCGGGCCATGCGGGGCGGGTCGGCCGACTTGAAGATGCCCGACCCCACGAACACCGCCTCGGCGCCCAACTGCATCACCAGCGACGCATCGGCCGGCGTGGCAATGCCCCCGGCGCAGAACATGGGCACCGGCAGCCGCCCCGTCTCGGCGACCTCCTGCACCAGCGACACCGGCGCCTGCAGCTCCTTGGCCCAGCCGTAGAGCTCGGCCGAATCGGCCTGGGTGATCTTGCGGATGTCGCCCAGGATCGAGCGCAGGTGGCGCACTGCCTCCACGATGTTGCCGGTACCCGCCTCGCCCTTCGACCGGATCATCGCCGCCCCCTCCGACAGCCGGCGCAACGCCTCGCCCAGGTTGGTGGCGCCGCACACGAAGGGCGCGGTGAACGCCCACTTGTCGATGTGGTGGGCCTCGTCGGCCGGGGTCAGCACCTCGGACTCGTCGATGTAGTCGACGCCGAGCGACTCCAGCACTTGGGCCTCGGCGAAGTGGCCGATGCGGGCCTTGGCCATCACCGGGATGGTCACGGCCTCCTTGATGCCCTCGATCATCGACGGGTCGCTCATGCGGGCCACGCCGCCGTCGCGCCGGATGTCGGCGGGCACCCGCTCGAGCGCCATCACCGACACCGCACCTGCGTCCTCGGCGATCTTCGCCTGCTCCGGCGTGACGACGTCCATGATCACGCCGCCTCGGAGCATCTCGGCCAAGCCTCGCTTGACGCGTGCGGTTCCCGTTTCCCGTTCAGCCATGGCCGCCATTCTACGGCCCGGCCTCCCCTACCTCACTGTCGTTTGCGCACCGATCGGCGCCAACGCCACCCACGTCGTGCCCGGCGTGAGCTTCACCGGCAGGTTCGACGAATCGGTGTACGACGTGATGGCGGCGGCCGACGCCTTGTCCCACTTGGCCTTCACCAGGCGGCCGTCCGACAGGATCCACGCCTCGCCCTTGCCGATGACCTTGGCCGTCGGCACGGCGAAGCCCGCGGTGTCGCGGGAACCGGTGTCGACGTAGCGCACGAACTGGATGATCACGTTGGTGAACCCCAGCTGCTGGCCGTTGTCGAGCTTGTGCTCGGTGCCGTTGGTGACGCGCCGCCACACGCCGACCCCGTCGTCCCAGTTCCACTCGGCCTTGGTGGGCCCGCCCATCTGGACCGCCAGCGATGTCAGCGGCGAACCGCCCGCCACTGCGAAGGGCTGCCCGGTGGGAAGGAAGGTGAACAGGGGCGGTGGCGGCGTGGCCGCCTTCTTGGCCCCCTTGTAGAGCTCGGTGGTCGACGTGAACAGGTTGTGCGGCGCCGGACGGCCCTTGCGCTGTGTGTAGGCCTTGGGCAGGTCGTCCCAGCCGACCAATGTCACCGGCGCCTTCTTGATGAGCCGCTCGAACTGCGGCGCCCCGCCCGAGGAGGCGAACAAGCCCTTGATCGGGGTGACGATCTCGGGGTCGACGGGACGCACCGACCGCACCGGGCCGACCACGTCGGCGTCCTTGGAGTGGAACACGGCCAGGAAGCGCACGACCCCGCCCTCCACCACTTCCTCGAAGACCACGTCGGCGGCGTCGAGGCCCGCTTGCGGACGGGCGAGTGGCGCGTTGTCGACCTTGATGGTCAGCGCAGGCCGGTCCTGCTTCTTGCCGTCGGGCTGCGGCACCCCGGTGAGGAAGGCAGCCTCGGGCGGGATCGTCGACGTGGTGGCCTGGGGGACGATCGTCGTGGTGGTCGACGCGAGCTTCTGGTCGCCGCCTCCGCAGGCGGTGGTGATCAGCGCGAGGGCGACGACGGCAACGGTGGTACGGCGCATGCCGTCCAGGGTGTCAGCCGAGTGTGGCGTTGCCGGGGATGGGCAGCTCCACCCACGTGCGCCCCGGCGTGAGGCGGATCGGCTGGCCGGCGCCGTCGAGGTACTGGGTGACCTCGCCTGCCGCACCCCGCTTCCAGCGGCCCTTCACCACCTTGCCGTCGGACAGCACCCACGCCTCGCCTTCGCCCACCAGGTCGGCTTCGGGCACCTCGGCGCCTGACTGATCCCGGTAACCGGTGTCGTGGTAGGTGACGAGTTGCACGACGACGTTGTGGGCCGTTACCGGCGCGCCCGCGGCGTCGACGTGGGGGCCACCGTCCTGGCTGCGCTTCCACAGCCCGACACCGGCGTCCCACGCCCACTGCACGGCGGTGACGATCTTGCCCCGGTACTCCATGCGCACCCCGCCCATGGCGTCACCCACAGACGGCTGGCCGGGGTGCCGGTACCAGAACAGCGGCGGCGGCGGGCCGGAACCGGCGGGCGCCAGCCCGTGCAGGCGGGGCGTGGCCGAGAACACGTTGTAGAGGGCGGGGCGGCCCCGCTCCCGGGTGTACTGGGCGGTCTGGGCCTCGTAGCCGACGTCGACCACCGGCGACTCGCGGATGAGCTTGTCGAAGCCTGCGTTGGCGCCGGAGTACGCGAACAGGGGCCGGTTGAGCGGCGCCGCCAGCAACATGTCGGTGGACCGGGCCGAACGCACCGGCCCCACGGGGTCGGCGTCCTGCGAATGGAACATGGTGACGAAACGGGTGACCCCGCCCTCGACCGCCTCCTCCACCACCACGTCGGCCTGGTTCAGCCCGGCCTGCGGACGAGCCTTCGGCGCGTTGTCGATCTTCACGATCAGCAACGGCCGGGCCGTCTTGGCGGCATCGGCAACCAACCCCGTCAGCGGCGCGCCGCCGGGCGGCAACTGGCTCAGCATGGTGGTGGTCGTCGTCTCCACCACGCTCGTCGTCGTGGTAGCAGCTTCCTTCTTGCCGCCGCCGCACGCAGCAGTGGCGAGGACCAGGGCAACAGCCAAGGCAATGCGTCGCATCACAACTCCCTGAGCGCTTGGATCCGCTCCTCCAAGGGTGGGTGGGTGTCGAACAGCCGGCCCAGTTTGGCCAGCTTGCCCTCCGACTCCTCCCGGGGAACGGGAGACTCGATCCAGAGGTGCGCCGTGGCCCGGGAGCCGCTGTGCACCACGGTACGGTCATCGCGCAGCTTTTCCAGCGCGGCGATGAGCCCCGGCGGGTAGCGGGTCAGCGACACGCCGGTGATGTCGGCCAGCGCCTCCCGCCGACGGCTGACGGCGAACTGCATGAGCTTGGCGCTGAGCGGGGCCAGCAGCAGGAAGCCGAAGGCCAGGCCCGCCATGATCCACCCGCCCGCTCCCCCCCCGCCGTCGCTGCTGTCGTCCTTGTGGCGCGGCCCGCCCCACCACAGGAAGCGCAAGCCCCAGTCGCCCAGCAAGGCGACGATGCCCACCATGGTGACGGCGAGCGTCGAGACCAACACGTCGTAGTTCTTGATGTGGCTGAGCTCATGCGCCAGCACGCCTTCGAGCTCCACCCGGTTCAGCTTGGCCAGCAGGCCCGTGGTCACCGCCACGGCGGCGTGCTTGGGGTCGCGGCCGGTGGCGAAGGCGTTGGGGGCGTCGTCCTCCACGATGTAGAGGCGAGGCTTGGGCAGGCCCGCAGCGATGCAGAGCCCCTCGACCAGGTTGTGCAGCCGGGCATGCTCGGCAGGGTCGGCGGGCCGGGCGTGGCTCATGGCCAAGGCGATGGCGTCGGCCTTGAAGTACGCGCCCGCCGACATGCCCAGCACGATGACCGTGGCGATCACCAGTCCGGTGATGCCGCCGCCGATGAGGACGTTGAAGGCCCACCCGGCGGCCGCCACCACCAGGAAGAAGGAGGCGACGAGCAGCGTGGAGCGTCGCTTGTTGTGCGTGATCTGGTCGAACAAGGCGATCAGAACTGCACGGACACCGGCCCGCGGGTGGTGTCGTCGGCCTCGAAGTAGTCGCGGGGCGTGAAGGAGAAGGCGCCGGCCACCAGGTTCCCGGGGAACGACTGGATCTTGGTGTTGTAGTCGCGCACGGCGTCGTTGTAGTACTGGCGGGCGTAGGCGATGCGGCCCTCGGTGCCCGACAGCTCCTCCTGCAGGGCGAGGAAGTTCTGGTTGGCCTTGAGGTCGGGGTAGGCCTCGGCCACCGCGAACAGCGAACGCAGCGCGTTGGTGACGACGTTCTCGGCCTCGGCTTGGGCGGGCACGCCTTGGGCGCCGATGGCCGCGGTGCGGGCCCGGGTCACCTCTTCGAACACCCCTTGTTCGTGCTCGACGTAGCCCTTGACCGTCTCCACCAAGTTGGGGATGAGGTCGTAGCGGCGCTGCAGTTGCACGTCGATCTGGGCCCAGCCCTCGTCGATGCGGTTCCGACGACGGATCAAGCCGTTGTAGACGGCGATCACGTAGATCACGGCGAGGACGAGGACCGCGACGACGATCCAGAGGGCGCTCATCAGGGGGCGATGGTAGGCGATGGGCCGCTGCCC
Organism: Acidimicrobiales bacterium; assembly: GCA_035536915.1. NCBI lineage: Bacteria > Bacillati > Actinomycetota > Acidimicrobiia > Acidimicrobiales > Acidimicrobiales bacterium. The sequence goes on along the minus strand of DATLNE010000031.1, from coordinate 143,168 downwards.
ACCCGGTGACTAGTCCTTTCGCGCGGGACTAAATGACCTGATCGGGCGATAGGCGCGGAAGCGTCCGGAGGTCAAAGTGCTCAACAGGTATGAGTCCGACCCGACCTGGGGGAACTTTGATGCGAAACGTCCGAGCGGCAGTCGCCGCAGTCACCACCGTCGTCCTTGTCGGCGCGGCCTCGTCGTTCGGTTCGGCTTCGGCCGCCACCGCCGGCGTAGGCACCGCCGACGTGACCACCACCGTCGTAGGCGTGGCCCTCGGCACCGACGGCTCCGTCCTCGGGGTTCGCCTGTTGGGCGACGACGCCCGGGCCACCATCGACCCCGCCGTCTCGGCCCCTGAAGCGTTCTCCCGCCTGACCGGCGTGGAGGTCTCCTCCGAGCTTGTCGATGCGCTCAACCTGAGCTCCGGCGCCGCCGAGTCGAAGCAGCCCGGCGGTGACGAGTCGGTGACCATCGGCTCGCTCAACCTCTCCGAGCCTGCGACCGGCGTGACAATCCCTGAAGCGGTGCTGTCCGGCACCCTCGGCGCTGCCAGCCTCAGCTCGGCTGCGTCGGCCGCCTCCTCGACGGCAGGCCTCGACGCCGCCCTGACCGACGCCGCCGTCGCCGGTGGCCTGGCCACCCTGGAAGGCGTGACCTCCGACGTCGAGACGGCAGCCACCTCGGCAGCCTCCACCGGCACCCGCGCCGTGAAGATCGACCAAGTGGTCGTGCTCGACCTCGGTTCGTTGCTGGCCGGCCTCAACATCTCGTTGGGCGACCTCCCCCTCGACCTGCTGACCGACCTGCTCGACGAGCTCGGCGTGCCGGTTGGCGACCTCGCCACCGGTGAGGCCGTCGACACCGCCGTCGCTGCGCTCAATGCGCAGATCGACGAGCTGCAGGCCGCAGCCGCTGCCACGACGCCGGCGCTGCCGACCGGCGAGACCGTGCAGACGATCGTCGGGACCGTCAACGGCATCGGCTTGGGCGAAGTCATCAACGACGACGTCGAGACTGCGATCACCGACCTGACCGACGTCACCGCACAGCTCGACACCCTTATCGAGCACGTGCAGGGCACCCTCACCACGCTCATCGACGACGTGCTCGCCGTGCTCGACGGTGTGGCCCTGCTCGAGGTGAACGGCGTCGAAGTAGGCGTCACCACCAAGGCGGCTGACACCGTGGAGAACAGCGTTGCCGAAGTGACCGCCAAGCTGGGCGGCCTGAAGGTCGGCGGCGTGGCAGTCGACGGCATCGACCTCGCTTCGCACCTGGCCGACATCAACGCCGCCGTCAACACGGTCAACGACACCATCGGCGGCGTCCTCGGCGTGGTGCACGCCGACCTGGCCGACCTGGTCGACGTCAAGGTCTTCGAGCGGGCGGCCGACCACGGCGTCACCTCGGCGGGCGGCTACGTCGAGGCAGTCGACGGCATCACCGCCCTGTCGGCCACCATCACGCCTCCTGAGGCACTGGCCGACATCGTCGCCACAGTGACGGGCCTGGCCGGCAGCGTGGAAGAGACCCTCGAAGGCCTGGGTGCCTCCGCAGTCCTCGACGGCCTCGACGCCGCCATGGGCCTGCTCGGCGCCGAGGTGGACGCCACTGAGGCCGGAGCGCTGGCCGACGGCGGCAACGTCACCCTCGCTTCGATCACCAGCACGTCGAACTTCGCCCCGTCGGCGCCGATCATCCCCGGCACCGGCACGGAGAACGACCGCAGCCTGGCCGCCACCGGGACGAACGCAGTCCCCCTGACGGCACTGGCCATGCTTCTCATCGCCCTTGGCCTCGGCTTCCGTGAATGGGTGCGGATGCCGGTGCGCCGGGCGACGAGGTAAGTCCGCCCTCCACCACCACATCACAGCCTGGCGGGCTTGCAATGCAGAAGGGGCCTCTCCCCCAGTGGAGGCCCCTTCTGCGCGCATACTGGCCTTCGTGAAACGCTTCGTCGTGGTCGCTGCGCTCGTCCTGCTCGCCTCGTGCAACCGCGGCGACGACCCCACGGTCGACACCGCTGACGCCTCGACGAGCTCGTCGTCGTCCACCTCGTCGTCGGTGGCGGAGACGACGTCGCCCAGCACGGCGTTCGTGCCCGGCGCCCTGCCCGCGGCGCGGCCCGCGTCGGCCACCCGGGCGTACCTCGCCGCCGTACGGGTTGCGGCCCATGACGGCTTCGACCGGGTGGTGTTCGAGTTCGAAGACGCGGTGCCCGGCTATCGCGTCGACATCACCACGCGGCCGGTGACCGAGGACGGTTCAGGCGACGCCGTCGAGGTGAAGGGCGAGGTGCTCTACGAGGTGCGCTTCGAGAACGCCGCCACCGCCCGCTTCCAGGGCGAGCGCGTCGTGCCCGTCTACCAAGGCGAGCGGCGCATCACCACGCGGGGCGAGGTGGTGGAGGAAGCGGTGCGCACGGGCGACTTCGAGGGTGTCGTCACCTGGGTGATCGGGGCCCGGCCCCGGCCCGAGGGCGTGCGGGTCACCACACTGGCCTCGCCCTTCAGGGTCGTCGTCGACCTGGGCTCGCCGCGATGACCGACTGGTAGAGCTCGACGTAGCGCTCGGCCAGTTGCTCGATGGAGAACTCGGCGGCCCGCGGTTCGCCGGCGGCGACGAGGCGGGCGGCCAGGTCGGTGTCTGTGAGCACTCGTTCGAGCCCCTTGGCCAGGGCCGGCGCGTCACCCGGGGGCACGAGCACGGCGTGTTCGTCGGGGCGAGCCACGTTGCGGTAGCCGGGCAGGTCGCCCGCCACGATGGCCGTGCGTGCGGCCATGGCTTCGAGCAGGACGACGCCGAACGACTCGCCGTGCAAGCTCGGCGCGCAGAACACGTCGGCGCCCCGCAGTCGGGAGGCCACCTCTTGGTCGCCGATCCGACCCAGCCACTCGATGCGGGAGTCGTTGCGGGTGCGTTCCTTCAGTTCCACCGTTTGGGGTCCGTCGCCCGCCACCCACAGGTGCACGTCGGCGGGCAGGTGGGCCATGGCTTCGAGCAGGACGTCGAGGCCCTTGCGGGGCTCGTGGCGACCGAGGAAGAAGATGGTGGGGCCGTTGGTGGGCGTCGGCGTCGCCGTGGCGAACCGCTCCACCTCGATGGCGTTGAACAGCAGGACGTAGTCGCCCGGGTGGGCGTCGGTGGCGGTGCGGCGGGCGTCTGCGGAGACAGCGACCTTGAGGTCGATGCGGTCGGCGATCTGGCGCACGAGAGGCCGGAAGCGTCGGTAGGCCCGGCTGGCGCCGGAGCGGTGGAAGGTGCCGACGATGGGGTGGTCGGCGGCCAGCAGCGCCGTCAGGGTGGGGCCGGGGCAGAGCGGCTCGTGCAGGTGCACGACGTCGAACTCCTCGTCGCGCAAGGCCCGGATGGTGCGCAGCGCGCACGGCAGGTCGAGGGCCAACGGGGCGATGCTGCCGTTGGAGGCGAAGGGGATCGAATTGCCCAGCGGGGTGACGAACCCGTCAGGCGGCGGCCCGTCGCACGGCGCCAACACCCGCGCCTCGTGGCCCTGTCGACGCAGGGCCCGAGCCAGTGAGAGCACTTGCCCCTGCACCCCGCCCGGGACGGTGAGGCTGTAGGGGCACACCAAGCCGATGCGCACCCCGCGAGGCTACCGGCGGCGCGTCGGATGCGTTGACTTCGCAGTTGTGCACACCAGGGGGTGCACTACTGCGAACTCAACGACTGAACAGGTAACCGAGGACGACGAACAGCGGCACCAACGCCAGCGTCATCGCCCCGAGCCGCCGAAGTGTGGCAGAGGCCGGCTCGCCCTGAGGAGCGTGCAGGAACAGCCCGTACACAGCGATTGCGCCCGCACCCAGGCCGCTCAGTGACATGGCGGGCCAGGTGTCTCCGCCGAGACGATCGCTGAGGAATGTCCGAAGCCCGAAGGCGGCCACGATGCCCACCCACCACAGGAGGTGCTCCCACCACGACAGCCGACGAGGCTCCCCGAATGCTGCGCTACGCGAAGCGGACCAGGCGAAGAGGCGCGCCATCATCAGCGGCTCAACAGGTAACCGAAGGCGACCGTCACGACGACGTAGACGGGAAGCGCCCGGAGCAGCCAGCGCGCTGTCGCACCGGCAGGTTCGCCACGCGGCGTCAGTAGCACCACCGTGTAGGAAACCATCGGTGCGGCCCACAACCCTTCGAACGACTCGCCCGCCCACGTGCCTCGGCCGATGACCTGGGCGAGCAACTCACCCACGCCGGCCGCGGCGGCAATCGCTCCCCACCACGCCATCCGTTCGCGCTGCGAAAGCTCTCGTCGGGCGAGTCGACGCCGACTGCGTACCTGCACCTCGGTCCCCCCTCCCACGCCGAACACGCTACCGCCGAAGTTGCGTACCAAATGGCTCGGAAAACGGCGCGATTCCTACGCAACTTCGTAGCGGGGCGGGGCGGGGCAGGGGTCAGGGGCGGTCGGAGGGCCAGTTGGGCTGGAGCAGGTGCCACTGCTCCGGCGCCTGGCGGATGAAGTCCTCCAACTCCCGGGCCAGGGCCTGGGTGACCCGCACCACGTCTTCCCGGAACGAGCCTGTGCGCACGGTGTCGACCGGCGGACGGATCACGCCGCGGTGGCCGTCGCCGTCGAAGTACACGGCGGTGGGCAAGATCGCCGCACCCGTGCGCAACGCCAGCGTGGCCGGCCCCGACGGCAGCGTGGTGCGCTCCCCGAAGAACTCCACCTCCACGCCCGTACCGCCGATGTCGCGGTCGCACACCAGCCCGACGATCCCCCCGTCGCGCAAGATGCGCAGCAACGCCCCCGCGGCCTCCGGTCCCAGCGGCACCACGTCGACCCCCAGCTGCGAGCGGAAGCGGGCGAACCAGTCGAATAGCTCGGGAGGCTCCAGCAGTTCCACCACCACCGTCGTCTTGTAGCCCCGCCCGGCGAACCAGGCACCGCCGAAGTCCCAGCCGCCCAGGTGCGGCATGGCCATGATCACGCCGTGGCCCGCCGCCTTGGCCGCCTCCAGATGTTCGAGGCCTTCGGCCTCCAGCCCCCGCTCCAAGTCGGCGGGCGAGACGTCGGGCAGGCGGAACGACTCCAGCCAGTACCGGGCATACGAGCGGAACACCTCGCGCCCGGCGCCAGGCCTGCCCACCCGGGCCATGTGCCGCTCCACCATGGCCCGCCGCCCCGGCAAGGCGGCGGCAGCAACCACGGCTGCGCCGGAAGCCAACCGCGACGCCACCGGCATGGGCAGCGTGCGCGCCACCTTCGACGCGGCCAGGTAACCGAAGTACGGAGCCCGGCGGCGGAGGTCGTCGAGCAACAAGGCCGAGCGCGCTTAGGGCCGGGTGCGGGCCCGGTCGAACCGCCGGCCCCGGCGGGCCAGCCGCTGGCGGCGCCGCTCGGCCATGCGCATGGCCACCGCGCCGGAACGCCACGGCGTGCGCTCCGGGGGACGGGGCGGGGCGTCGGCCTGCTTCCACACCTTGAAGAACCGCTGCACGGCGGTCAGCGAGGTCAGCGCCAGCATCAGCCACAGCACCGGCACCAACAGCGACGGCACCAACAACCCGAGGCACAGGGCCACGATGCGCTCGGCCCGCTCCATCAGCCCGCCCTTGGCCGAGTAGCCCAGCGACTCCGCCTTGGCCCGCTCGTAGGAGATCAACGTGGAGGTGCCCAGCACCGCCATGGGCAGCAGCATCAGGCGCCCACCAGGATCGGTCGCCGCCAGGTGCCAGGCGATGCCACCGAGGACCAGCGAGTCGGTCACCCGGTCGGCCACCGAGTCGAAGAACGCGCCGCGCTTTGAAGCGGTGCCCGACGCCTTGGCCACGGCACCGTCGAGCAGGTCGGGAACGGCCGAGGCGATCAACAGCACGAACCCCAGGCGCAGGCGCCCCGAACCGATGACGACCGCGGTCACGCCCGCCATGGCAAGGCCCAAGGCGGTGAACTGGTCGGCCGTCACCCCGGAACGTCGTATCGAGGCGCCGACGGGGGCCGTGACTCGGTCAACGCTGGTCCGCCAGCGTCCGTCGAACACCCCGTCAGGGTACCAGTGCCGTTCGCTAATCTGACGAATCCGACACCACCGATGAGTGGAAGTGAGGTTGCCTCGTGAAGAGCTTCCCGCCCGCCAAGATCAGGAACGTCGCCCTGGTGGGGCACGGTGGTGCCGGAAAGACCACGCTGGCCGAGGCCCTCTTGTACTGCGCGGGCGCCATCTCCCGCCAAGGCCGCGTCGAAGACGGCAACACCACCACCGACTTCGACGCCGAAGAGGTCAAGCGCCACATCTCCCTCTCCGCGTCGCTGGCGCCCTTCGAGTTCGAGGGCCACAAGATCAACCTGATCGACTGCCCCGGCTACGCCGATTTCATGGGCGAGGTGGAAGCCGCCCTGCGGGTGGCCGACCTCGCCGTGTTCGTGGTCAGCGCCGTGGAAGGCGTGGAGGTGCAGACCGAGATCGCCTGGAAGCTGGCCGCTTCGCTCGACGTGCCCCGCATGATCTTCGTCAACAAGCTCGACCGGGAACGGGCCGACTTCGAGCGTACCCTCGACCAACTGCGGGACATCTTCGGCGCAGGCGTCGCTCCCCTCGAACTGCCCATCGGGGCCGAGGCCGCCTTCCACGGCGTGGCCGACCTGCTCACCGACACCGCCATCACCTACGACAGCGGCGGCCCTGTCGAAGGCCCCATCCCCGACGAGATGGAGGCGCTGGAGCACCAGGTCCACGACAACCTCGTGGAAGGCATCGTGGTGGCCGACGACGAGCTCACCGAGCGCTACCTCGAAGGCGACATCCCCAGCCCCAAGGAGCTGGAGGACACCCTCGCCCACGGCGTGGCCGCGGCGTCGGTCTTCCCCGTCGTCTGCGGCTCGGCGGCCAAGGGCGTGGCCATCGACCGCCTGGCCAAGTTCATCTGCGAAATCGGCCCCGCACCCACCGACCGACCGCCCGTCGCCGTGGAAGCGGGCGACACCATGGAGGAGGTGGCCTGCGACCCCACAGGCCAGCCGCTGGCCTACGTATTCAAGACGCTGGCCGACCGCCACGTGGGCAAGGTGTCGATGTTCAAGGTGCTGTCGGGCACCATCCGCCCCGACACCGTGCTGGCCAACACCCGCACCCACGGCGACGAGAAGCTGCACTCCCTGTTCACCCTGCGGGGCAAGGAGCAGGACCAGGTGTCCGAGGTGCCCGCGGGCGACATCGCCGCGGTGGCCAAGCTGGGCGACACCCGCACCGGCGACACCCTCGCCCCCAAGAACATGCCGGTGGTCGTGCCTCCGCCGCCCGCCGCCGAGCCGGTGCTGTCGATCGCCATCAGCCCTAAGTCGAAGGGCGACGAGGACAAGCTCATGACCGCCCTGCACAAGCTGCAGGACGAAGACCCTGCGCTGTTCGTGCGCCGCGACGACGAAACGCACCAGACCCTGCTCTCCGGCATGGGTGAGACCCACCTGGCCATCGTCACCGAACGCCTGTCGCGCAAGTTCGGCGTCGAGGTGGAAACCCAGCCGGTCAAGGTCCCCTACCGCGAGACGATCACCGGGTCGGCCGAAGCCGAGGGCAAGTACAAGAAGCAGTCGGGCGGCCACGGCCAGTTCGGCGTGGCCGACATCCGCATCGAGCCGCTGGAGCGGGGCGCGGGCTTCGAGTTCGCCGACCAGATCGTGGGCGGCGCCATCCCCCGCCAGTTCATCCCCGCGGTGGAGAAAGGCATCCGCGAGGCCATGGCCTCAGGCGGCCACTACGGCTTTCCCGTCGTCGACCTCAAGGTCACCCTCTACGACGGCAAGTACCACGCCGTCGACAGCTCGGAGATGAGCTTCAAGATGGCGGGCTCGTTGGCCCTGCAGGAGGCCATGGCCAAGGCAGGCCCGGTCATCCTCGAACCCGTCTCACTGCTCGAAGTCACCGTGCCCGCCGCCTACCAAGGCGACGTCATGGGTGACCTCAACGCCCGCCGCGGCCGGGTCCAAGGCACCGAGAGCGGCAACGACGGCGAGCAGATCGTGGTGGCCCACGTGCCCACCTCCGAGCTTCTGCGCTACGCCATCGACCTGCGCTCGCTCACCGGTGGCCGGGGCCGCTTCACCACCCGCCACGACCACTACGACGTGCTGCCCCAGCAGTTCTACGACAAGGTCGCCACCAAGCAGCACTAGTCGGGTTCGACGCCGAGGATCTCGTTCAGCCCGGCGATCTCGAACAGGCGCCGCACGCTCGCGTCGGCACGCGTCACTTTCAGCGAGGCGCCGTGGCTGCGGGCTTGCTTGGCCCCGCCGATGAGCGCGGCCAGTCCGGAGGAGTCGATGAAGGTCACCTCGGCCACGTCGACCACCACCTCGGATGCGCCGGCCCGCACGACCTCGTCGAGGGCGCGCACCAACTCGGGCGAGGTGTAGGTATCGACATCACCGCCGACGGCGACCGTGGTACAGGTCGCATCGGCGACAGGGCGAACGAAGAATTCGCCTGGCATCCGGCCCCCTGCGAGAAGCAGTGCGGGCCCGCCTACCGCCTTGAAGCGGGCTCCGCCGCAGATGATACGCCGAATCGTCAGGCGCTCTTGGCCTTCTCCTCGTGATACTCCTCTTCCACGTTCACCGACCAGATGTCGTGGGAGGCGCCCAGGATGTTCTCCACCGACAGCATGGCCGTCAGCATGGAGTGGTCCTGGTTGTTGTACTTGTGCATCCCGTTACGGCCGACCGGGAAGACGTTGGGCGTGTTCTGCTGAATCCAGTCGCGGATGACGCCCACGCGAGCCTTGTACTTGTCGTCGTACATGGGGTACGCCTTGGGCATCCGCACCACGTAGCCCGACTCGATCTTCGACGGGTCGACGAGCCCGAGCTTGCCCAGCTCCACCTTGCCCTGCTCGACCAGCTTCTCGTCGGGCCACGACCACATGTCGTCGCTCTCGAAGATGAAGTACTCGAGGCCGAGGCAGGTGCGCCCGTCCTTGACCAGGTACGGCGACCACGACCCGAAGTTCTGGATGCGGCCCACCTTCACGTCGGGCGAGTGGATGTAGATCCAGTTGTCGGGGAAGCCCGCCTCGAGCGGCACCACCAAGGCCACGGTGAGGAAGTCGCGGTAGGCCAGGCCGTTGGCGGCGTCGATGACCTCGGCCGGCGGCTGGGGCTGCATGATCTTGACCAGCGTGGAGATCGGCATCGACGAGACCACGTCGGTGGCCTCGTAGCGGGTGCCGCCCGCGTGCACGGCCACGGCCTTGCCGCCCTCGTGCTCGATGGCCGTCACCGGCGTCTCCATGAGCACCTTGGTGCCCTCGGCCTGCACCAGTTCGGTGCAGCGCTCCCACATCATCCCGGGGCCGTACTTGGGGTACTGGAATTCCTCGATGAGGCTGGTGATGTCCTTCTGGTTGCGCTTGGGCAGCAGCGCGTTGAGCACGGCCTTGAACAGCGACAAGTTCTTGATGCGCTGCGCCGCCCAGTCGGCCTGGATCTCGGTGGCGGGCACGCCCCACACCTTCTCCGTGTAGGTCTTGAAGAAGATTGTGTAGAGGCGCTTGCCGAACCGGGCCGTGGTCCAGCCCTCGAAGGTGGTCTGGTCCTTGGGCGGGCGGATGCGGGCCCAGACGTAGGACACGACGCACAGGAAGGCCTCGATCAGGCCGAGCCCCTTGAGGGCGTTCATGGCCTTCAGGGGGTAGTCGAAGAGCTTGCCCCGGTAGTAGATGCGGCTGAGGCGGGGACGGGTGAGGAAGTCCTCGTCGGGGAGGATCTCGTGCCACAGCTCCTCGACCGCCTTCACCTTGGTGAAGAACCGGTGGCCCCCGATGTCGAAGCGCCAACCGTCACGTTCGGCGGTCTGGCTGATGCCGCCCACCACGTTCTCGGATTCCAGCACCGTGGTGCTCGCCCCATGGCCTGCCTTGGCCAACTGGTAGGCGGCGGTCAGGCCTGCGGGGCCGGCCCCGATGATGGCGACCTGCGGCGACTTCTCGTTCTTGTTCGGCATGTGGCTGCGCGCTCTACCCTCGTCTGTCGTTCACGGCACGTAGGAGCCGAGCAAGGCCAAGACGTTGTACGTCCCCATGGCCGCGGCTCCGACTACCAGCATCGCTCGTTCGCGCCACTTCGTGCGACTCGCGCTCGCCGCCGCCAGCACGATCGGCACCGTGCTGAACACGTAGCGCTCGAACGATCCCCACCAATCGGCGCTCAGCGCCACCACCACGGTAACGGCCGCGAACGCCGCGTAGGGCAGCGGCCAGTGCTTGAAGCAGACGACCACGAGCACGACGGCCACGGCGATCCACGGCAGGTGGCGCACGTTGTCCTGCCATGTGCCGGCGAAGGCGTCGCCGATGGCGGCGGCCAACGGGCCGAGGGGGCTGATCACCGGCCCCCGGAAGTTGTCCTGCTGCTGGATCTGGAACGGGATCATGGGGTCGCCGAAGGCCCGCCACACCCAGGCGCAGTACATCGCCGCGCCCGCCACCGGTGCGAGCAGGGCGGCGGCCATGCGGCCGAGCTGGCGTATGCGGAACTCGCGCAAGGCCACGAGGGCGACCGGCACCATGAAGAGCAGGCCGACCGGGCGGGTCAGGCCGAGGAAAACGCCGATGCCCGCCACCCACCACCACGCCCGCTTCTTGAGGGCGAGGAACCCGGCGGCGGTGAGGGCGCCGGCCAGCGACTCGCTGTAGCCCCATACGAAGACGAAGGCGGCAGGGGCAAGGGCCACGAACCATGTGGCGCGCCGGGCCATGGCGCTGTCGTTGGCCTCGCTGAGGACGAGGCGGTGCATGAGGGCGCCGAAGGCGAGGGCCGAGACGCTGGAGATGACGAGCAGGGCCACGCCGTGGTGGCCGCCGAAGAGGAAGCCGAGGCCGCGGGCCAGCATGGGCAGCAGCGGGAAGAAGCGCAGCTCCTGCTGGGGCAGCGCCTCGTAGCCGAAGCGGGCGATCTGCTCGTAGCGCACGGCGTCCCAGCCGAGGAGGCCCTCCTGCAGGTGGCGCACGCTCCACAGCGGCGGGTCTGTGCGGTCGGCGAACCAGTGGGCGAAGGCGAAGGTGGCGGCGACGACGACCCGGGCGGCGACCCAGCCGGGCAGCGCCGCCCGCAGGTCACGGACGACGTCCTTGCGCTTCACGACCCGGGGAAGCGGTACAGCATCATCTTCTCGAAGTAGCGGCCCATGCGCTTAACGCTGCGTGTCTCGCCCCGCGCCACCAACAGCGTGTCACGCAGTGTCTGGCAGTCCTCGGAAAACGTGCGGTAGCCGTTGGCCCACACCAGCCAGACGGTGTTGTCGCCCGCTTGCCGGAGGACGTCGGCGGCGAACGCCTCGGGCACGGCGGCCCGGTTGCGCTCCCGGTAGTCGACCCAGTCGACGAACTTCGGCGTGCCCTTGGTGGGGTAGACGAGCTGCGTCATGTCGTCGGGCAGGTGGCGGCTGACGGCGGGGCCGAGCTGGTCGGGGCAGTAGACGACGAGGTCGCCGGGCGCCGCTCGCTCGGTGATGGCGCCGGCCACCAGGCGGGCCTGCGAACGGGGGTTGTGCACCAGGGGGATGGCGCCGAGGAAGCCGAGCACGACGCAGACGGCGGCCACAACGGCCTGGGTCTTGGGCGAGGGCAGCTTGCGGATGCCGAAGGCCACGAGGAGGAGGAACGGCACGAGGGCGATGGCTGCGTAGCGGGCGGCGAACCCGCTGCGCAGGAGCACCGATGCCACCACGCCGACGGCAAGGCCGCCGAGGCTGAGGGCGGCCAGCGCGGTGGGGCGGCGTTCGCCGGGCAGGCGCAGGGTGACGGCCTTCGGTCCCGCGGGGCGGCCGAACAGGGCGACCACGGCGAGGCCGAGCATGAGCAGGCTGAGGAAGGCCCCCGTCTGGCTGTAGCCGCCCGCGTAGTCGGTGACGGCGGCCAGGGCCACGTGCAGGCCGGGGGCGGCGGCCCACGGGGTGCCCGTGTGCTTCACCTGGTAGAGGAGGACGGGCAGCCACGGCAGGACGGCGGCGGCGGCGCCCGCCAGGGTGGCGGCGGCCACGCGACGGGCACGGCGGAACAGCAGCACGACGCCCGCGGTGGCCACCAGGACGAACGACGTCCAGTAGTGCGTCATCACCAAGGCGGCGCTGATGGCGGCCAACGGGAGCAGGCGGGCCACGGTGGGACGTTCCAGCGCCCGGTCGACCACGATGATGCCGACGGTCGTGAGCAGCATGATCAGCGCGTACATGCGCGCCTCGGTGGCGAAGCGGATGGCGAACGGCGAGGCGGCCAGCAGGGCCAGGCCGTAGAAGGCGGTGCGGCGGTCGCCCCGGGCCATGCGCAGCCCGGCGACGTAGGCCACGGGCAGGGTGGCGAGGGCGAACACCGTCGACATCGAGCGCACGGCGAGGTCGCTGTCGCCGAACACCCGCATCCACAGGTGCAGGAGGGCGTAGTAGAGCGGCGGCGAGCCGTCGTGGCGAAGCCGGTCGGGCAGGTCGGCCAGCGGCACCGAGGCGATGTTGACGGTGAGGGCTTCGTCGAGCCACAGGGCCGAACCGCTGTGCAGGCGGAAGGCGATGCCCGCCACCAGGGTGGCGACCAGGGCAGGGGCGGCCCAGCGCGGCAGGGCCGCGTCGAGAGAGGGGGGAGCGTCCGACATGCGGGGTGGCAGCATGCCATGTGCCCCCCGATGGGTAGCAATCGCCCCATCGACCCGCTCACTCACCCCCTGGTCGCCGGCGTCCTCGCTGAGGGTCGCCAGGCGTACGTCACCGTGGCTGCTTCCGGCGGTCCCCACGTCACCCCCGAGCTCTACGCCGTCGACGGCGGGCGGCTGTGGTTCTTCGCCGCCGCGGGTACCTTGAAGGCCCGGCTCCTCCCCCGCCGGCCGTCGGTCGCCGTCCTGGTGCGGGCGGGCGGGCGGGCTGTCGCCATGGTCGGGGAGGTCGCCGCCTTCCATCCCGCCGCCCTCCCCCCGATGGCCGACGTGCTGCGGGCGCCCGCCGCCGTGGCCCGGTACTCGTTGCGCAATGCGGTCGACTTGGCGGGCTTCGCCTCCGACCTGGCGCGGGGACGGCTGGGGTGGCGGGTGCCGCAGGTACGAGTGCTGTTCTCTGTGCGGCCCACGGGAGTGGCGCTGCTCGACGGGTTCGCCGTGCGGGAGCAGTGGGGCTCGTGGCCGGGCTCGTGCGGATCGGCGGCGTCGACCGACGTGGCCCAGTCGTCGGCCGCGGTGGGTGCCGTGGTGGCGTTGGGTTGGGGCGACGGGTCGTTGCTGGCATTGCCGGGGCGGTGGCACCAGGACGACAGCCGGGCGCAAGTGCCCACTGACCTGCTGGCGTTGGCAGCCGCGCCCTCTCCGGTGGACGCCGCCGTGGTCGTCGACGACTACGGCGCCCCCGGCCCCGCGGCCAAGCGGGGCGTGATGTTGCGGGGCTCCGCCGTGGTCGAAGACGACGGCTGGTTGACGGTCGACGCCGACCGCACCGTCCTCTGGGACGGCATCGAGACCGGCACCGTCAAGGCCACCGGCTGACCGAGCGCAACACAGGGTTTGTCAGCGACTCTCCGTAGCCCGCGCCTGTCGCATCGTCCCATACGAGGCAAGGGCGTCCACGATGAGGTCGGTACACGCTTCGACCGACTGCTCTTCCGTCGAGACCACGACATCGGGCCGCTCCGGCACTTCGTAAGGATCATCGACGCCGGTCAGGTTGCGCACCTCGCCGATGTCACTTCGCGCGTAGAGGCCTTTCACGTCGCGCTGGCGACACACGAACAGCGACGTCGACACGTAGACCTCGAAGAAGTCACCGCGATGGAGCACTCGTACCTCTTCCCGTGTTGCCGAGTAAGGCGCTATGACGGGGCAGAGCGCGACCACGCCGTTGCGAGCAAGCAACGAGGCGACGAACCCAATACGACGCACGTTCTCAGAGCGTCCGTCATGGTCGAAGCCCAGTTCCTTTCCCAAGTGCCATCGCATCTCGTCGCCGTCGAGAACCTCGACCCGATGTCCGGAGGCCAGCAGCCGAGCTTGAAGCGAGCCTGCCAACGTGCTCTTGCCGGCGGAAGGAAGCCCCGTGAACCACACGGTCAGACCACTGGGGATCAGCAGGGTTCCTGGGGAAGACAGCACGGACGAACAAGGGCTTCGTGACACTGACATCCCCCCAACTGTCGACGCTCCCGAAGGGAGCATTCACTTGCAAGGTGCATTTCGACGTGCGAAGGTAAAACCCTCGCAGTCTGGAGAACTGAGACAGGGGCGGTCTCAGAAGGGGGGCTTCAATGGCATTCGCGAGCGCAGGCTTTCAGATCATCTCGTTGCCGCGTCCGTCGGCCTCCGTACTGGAGGAGTTCGACGCTCTTCCCGTCGATCCTTACTGCGGAGGCAACCACCGCTTCCGAAGGTTTTCTCAGTACAAATTGGAATGGATGGGGCACTCGTGGCTTCTAACGTTGTTGCCCCATCGCCCGTTTATACAGTCAAAGCAGTATAATTCTTTCGCAGGTGGCATTCCCCGCCACCTCGAACCACTGCGAATCGATCCGTTCCCGCAGATCCAGGCTGCCGCCGAGATAATCGACCTTGACCGAACGCGGGCCTGGCAACTGAACGTCCACCAATGCCGAGTCGTTGCTACGGCAGACACGCCGGGCATCTCCGTCCCCGAAGGCCCTCATCGCGACGGCCACGAGATCGGCATGGTCGCGGTCTTTCGAAGGCACAACATCGCAGGCGGCGAGACGCACCTGTTGGCGAACGGCGGCACAGGCGAGCCTTTCTTCACCCATGTGCTACGTGAGAACGAGGCCGTCGTCTACCGCGACGAGGAGATGTTTCACTTCGCCACCGACGTGCGCGCCCTCGACGACACAGGGGGGTACCGCGACCTGTGGATCGTGGCCGTCAACTCGTGGGAGAACCGGCGGTACGGCGATGACTTCGAGGCGGGCGCGTTGGCCAAGGCCTCGCAATGACGGTAGGGACCGCACCTTCTTGGAGCGAACTGGCGGGCCGGTACGGAACGCCGGTCCATGTGCTCGACTTGGCCAAGCTGGCGGACAACGCGTCGGCATTCCGGCGCGCCTGGCAGCGGTGCGTAGCGCCCGTCGACGTCTACTACTCGGTGAAGACGAACTACCTGCCGCTGGTGTGCGCTCGCTTGGCCGCCGACGGCTGGGGCGCCGACGTGGTGGCCGGCCACGAACTGGAGTTGGCGTTGGCCAGCGGGTTCGAGCCGTCTCGGATCGTGTTCAACGGGCCGATGAAGACGGTCGACGAGATCCGGCGGGCGGTCGACCTCGGGATCCGGGTAAACGTCGATTCACCCGCTGATATCACGCTGCTCGAGAAGTTCGCCTCGTCCGAGCGCGTGGGCGTCGGCCTGCGAGTGCACCCGGGCCACAACGTTTACCGAAGCGACGACGCGGCCTATGCGCAGGCGGCCGAGTGGAGAGCGGCCCGCTCAAAGTTCGGTTGGGCACTGGGCGACCCGGCCACCGACGCTCTCACCGCGCGCGTCGCTGCGTCGGACTCGCTCGAATTGCGCGGCGTCCACTGCCACCTCGGCAGTCAGATCACCGACGAAGCCGCGTTCCTCGACGCGTTGCGCCCCGTCATGGCGTTCACCGCCCGCATGCGGCGGGACCACCCGATCGATTCACTCAACATCGGCGGGGGTTTCGGCGTGCCCGGCATAGACCGGCCGAGGGTTTCGAGTGCTGCGCCCGCCGAGGCCTCGGCGCTGCGGCGTCCCGGGCGCAGCTTCGACATGGAGCACTTCGTAGCGGGCGTGAACGACCTCCTCGACGAGCACAGCCTGACGGACCTGCGGCTGGCCTGCGAGCCCGGGCGCTACGTGGTGTCGGACGCCATGGTCCTCCTGAGCACAGTGGTGGGCGTGAAGCGCCAGGCACTCGGCGCCTGGGCTGTCCTCGACGGCGGCCTGAACCTGCTCCCCACCGCGGGGGTCGGGGAGGTGCGAGCGATGACCGTGGTCGGCGAGGCCCGGCCCGCTGCGCCTTACTTCGTCGGCGGGCCTCTCTGCTACGAGGGCGACGTCCTCAGCTATCGGGCCCTGCTCCCAGAAGACCTCTCCGAGGGTGAGTTGGTCGTCCTCCACGACACGGGGGCGTACTCGGTGTCACGGGCAACCAACTTCATCCGCCCTCGCGCCGGCGTGGTAGCCGTACACGGAGATCGCCATGAACTGTGTTGGCGGCCGGAGTCGTACGACGACATCTTCAGTTTCCACTGCACGACCAGCTTCGAGCCGACGGCGCGATGACGAGCCCTCGGATCATCGTCTTGTGGAGCACGCCGA
This sequence comes from Acidimicrobiales bacterium, assembly GCA_035536915.1. Lineage (NCBI taxonomy): Bacteria > Bacillati > Actinomycetota > Acidimicrobiia > Acidimicrobiales > Acidimicrobiales bacterium. The sequence continues at coordinate 126,903 of DATLNE010000031.1, read as the reverse complement.
GATCGGTGTCTACGGCCTTCGAGAAGGCGTTCGCCCAGCATCCGCAAGTGACGGTGCTGCACGAACCGTTCACCGACTGTTATTACTTCGGTCCTGCCCGCCGGTCGCGCCGCTACGGCGACTGCCCCGGGCTGGGAACTGCCGAGGGCAAGGACGTCGTCGCGGCCATCGAGGCGACGGCGTCCCCGATCGTGTTCGTCAAGGAGCTGGCCTTCCAAGGGCTCCCCTACGTCGACGACGACTTCCTGGCCCGCATCACGAACACGTTCATCGTGCGACACCCGGCTGCGGTCATCGCATCGTTGTCGCGCCTCAAGCCGGACGCCACCTCCGACGAGTTCGGCTTCCGCCCGTTGAAGCAACTCTTCGATCGCACGACGGGCGATCTTCAACAGGCGCCGATCGTGGTCGACGGCGACCGCTTTCGAGCCGACCCCGCCCGGGTGCTGCGCTCTTTCTGCGCCGTAATCGGCGTGGACTTCTGCGACGACATGCTCACATGGGACACCGGCGCCATACGGCCTTGGCTGCCCCATGAGGCGGAATCGCAGGCGAAGTGGCATCAAACGCTGGAATCGAGCACCCACATCCTTCCCCCCGTCGCTCCCCCCGACATCCCGGCGGAGTACGAGCACCTCCGAGCTGATGGGTTCGCGGCGTACCGCGACCTCGTCGCACACGCCTTGTAGGGAGAGACGAGTGGACCAGGCATCTGTAGATGTGCGTCAGGCGACGCGAGACGATCTCGCATGCGTCATGGCCATAGCTGAGGCTGCGTACAAGAAATACGTCGAGCGCCTCGGTCGACCTCCGGCACCCATGTACGAGGACTACGGCGAGGCCGTGCAGCGCGGCACCTTGCACGTGCTCGTGGCGGACGGCACGACCGTCGGCCTGCTGGAGGTCAAGGTGGCCGACGACCATGTGTACATCGAGAACGCGGCGATCACGCCCACGTACCAGAAGCGGGGGCTGGGCGTGCATTTTCTCATGCACGCAGAGGCGCAGGCGCGGGCTGCCGGCGTGAGCGAGCTTCGACTTCACACCAACGTGCGCATGACAGAGAACATCGCCCTGTATCAAGCAGCTGGTTTCACGGTCTTCGACCAACGCGAAGAGGACGGATTCGAGCGCGTGTACATGCGCAAGCCGGTCTGGGACGAGGATCGTTTCTTAGCCGTGCTCGACACCCACCATCGGTCCGCGATGTTGGCGTTGTTCGAGCACATCCAGGCATGCGGGCTGGACATCGAGTGGTCCTTCAGCGGCGCCGAGATCAGCTTCCGCCATGGTGACATGCCCTTGCCCGTCGGATGGGCCATCCCGCCCGGCACGGTGGGGTGGCTGTACGTCACCGACCTCACGCTGGGCTACGAGGAGGCGATTGCGCAGTCGGCCCCGTCGCTGACCGGCGCGCTCGAGGCCTACGTGGAACGCCTGCTCCGCGTCGAGGGAGGGACCCGGCCGGCGCGGCCGGAGTTCAACGGAGCCACGTTCGCGCCGTCGAGCGTCATCGGTGCGACAACCGCGTTCTTCGATGCGTTCACCCAGCTCGCCCGATGACGCTGCTCGACGAGGTCCAGGGCGCCGACGCCACCGGATTTGCCGAGGCCATCCGGCGCGGCGACCTCGACCCGGTGGAAGCGGTCACCGAAGCAGTCGAGCGGACGCGCGAGGCCCACGAACGGTTCAACTGCCTTTCCGCCGACCTCGGTGACGAAGCCGTCGATGCCGCCCGCCGAAGCGACCGCTCCGGCCCCTTCGCCTGCGTCCCCTTCCTCCTCAAGGACCTGGGGGCGACCCAGGCGGGCATGCCCTTCACCATGGGCAACCGCGTGCTGCGGAACGCGGGCTACCGGTCGCCTGCCGATACGCCGCTCGGGCAGCGCCTACGCGCCAGTGGGCTTATCGCCGTGGGCCGAGGCGCGACGTCTGAGCTGGGGCTCCAGACCACCACCCAGCCACTCGCCAACGGCCCGACCCGCAACCCTTGGGCCCCCGAGCGCTCCCCCGGCGGATCCTCGGGCGGCTCGGCAGTCGCCGTCGCCGTGGGTGCGGTGCCCTTTGCCCACGGCAACGACTTGGCGGGCAGCCTCCGCATCCCCGCCGCTTGGTGTGGCGTGTACGGGCTCAAGCCGTCCCGGGGACGCATGCCGTTGCCCTCCGACTTCGTCGACCCCTATGCGGTCGAGTTCGGCCTTGCCCGCTCGGTGCGCGACATGGGCGGCCTCCTCGACGCGCTGGCCGGAGCCGTGCCGGGCCAGCTCTATCACCCGGCCGCCACGCCGCCCTCGTTCATCGAGGCCGTCACACGCCCGCCGCACACCTTGCGCATCGGCGTGTTGGAAGCCGGCCCCATCGCGCCCTCGTGCGCTGCGGCGGTGGATCGCACCGTCGAAGCGCTCCGCCACGCCGGGCATCGCCTTGACGTGGTCGCCGGCGTGTTCGAGGGGGCACCCCTCGACGCCCTGCGTACTCTTGCCCGGGTCGGTGCACGGGCGCGCATGGCTCGCATCGCCCAGGCACTGGGGCGCGAGCTCGGCGAAGCCGACGTCGAGCCCTACACCTGGGCCTTGGCTGCGCCGACCGAGCCCGTCGGGGCCGAGGCCTACGAAGCAGCCCGCACCCGTGTGCACGTCTGGGGTGCAGCCGTGATCGAGCGTCAGGGTGACATCGACATCCTCCTCACGCCCACCGTGCCGGAGCCGGCGGTGCCGTTGGCCGACTACGACCCCCCGCCGGGCGACCCGCTCGCCGTGACCCGCCTGGTGGCACGCCACATCGCGTTCACCCAGCCCTTCAACGTCACCGGCCAACCCGCCCTCAGCATGCCCGCAGGCAGAGATGCCACGGGCTTGCCGGTAGGTGTGCAACTGGTGGGCCCGCCGGGCCGCGAAGACCTCTTGCTGTCTCTCGCCGCGTCGATCGAGGGGGCGCTGTGAACGACTACGTCATCGAGGCGGCGGCGTTGACCAAGGTGTACTCCAACGGGCTTCGAGCCGTGGACTCACTCGACCTCGCCGTGCGACGAGGGTGCATCTTCGGCTTGCTCGGCCCCAACGGCGCGGGGAAGACGACGACGGCAGGCATGCTGACCACCCGGGTGGCACCGACGTCGGGAACCGTGTCGATCTGCGGGATCGACACCGCCCGTCGGCCCGCCGAGGTGCGACGACGCATCGGCGTGGTACCCCAGGAGAACACCCTCGACCGCTCGCTGAACGTGCGCGACAACCTCGTGTTCCATGGCAGGTACTTCGGCATGGGCCGACGCGACTCGCAGCGGGCGGCCGACCGGTTGCTGGAGCAGTTCAAGCTGACCGAACGGGCGGGCGGCGACGTGCACCTCCTGTCCGGCGGCATGGTGCAACGGCTGATGATCGCCCGGGCTGCGTTGCACGACCCCGAGGTCCTGTTCCTCGACGAGCCGACGGCCGGGCTCGACCCGCAGAGCAGGCTGGCCTTGTGGGACGTCCTGCAGACTCTTCGCTCGGAAGGCCACACGATCGTCCTGACCACCCATTACATGGAGGAAGCCGACCTGCTCTGTGACGAAGTGGCCATCATCGACGCAGGCCGGATACTCGTACGGGGGACGCCGTCGGAGCTGAAGGACGGCGGCGGCCGCGTCGAGGCTCGTGTGGCGGTAGAAGGCGACGCCGACCTGTTCGCCTCCGTACTGGGCGACGATCCTCGGGTGGCCGCGGCGTCCTCGGTGAACGGCAGCAGCGTGGTGTTCTCCTTCGTCCGCGATGGTTCGCCTCTCGCCTTGGTGGGCGCCGTGGCAGAGCGCACGGCAACGGTCGTCACCGACTTCTCCGTGGTCGAGCGAACGCTGGAAAGCGTCTTTGTCGAACTGACGGGAAGGGAGTTGCGGGAGTGATCCTCTTGAGCCCGGAGCCTCGACGGGCGGGATTGCCGACCTACGCCCGGTCGTGCGCAGCCCTGTTCGCTCGCGACCTGTTCGTCGTGCGGCGCACGTTCGTCCCCTTCCTGCTGCGCACGGTGATGCAGCCGCTCATGCTCATGTTCGTGTTCACCTACCTGTTCCCGCGGATCGGGCAGGCAGTCGGGGGCGCGGCGGGAGCAGAGGCGTTCTCGGCCATGCTTCTGTCCGGAGTCGTCGGGCTGGCCATGGTCATGCAAGGCATTCAGTCCGTCGCCCTCCAACTGGTTCAGGAGATCGGCTTCACCCGGGAGATCGACGACCGGGCCATGGCGCCGGTGCCGCTGACCGGGGTCGTCGTGGCGCGTGCCCTGTCGGGGGCGTCGCAGTCGCTTATCGCCGCCCTCGTGGTCTTTCCCCTGGCATACGTCGTGCCCGCTACGCCGGTGCACCTCGACGTCGACTTCGCGTTGCTCGTTCCCACGCTGCTGCTGGGATCGCTCCTGGCCGCCTCCCTGGGGCTGGCCATCGGGACGATGTTCGACGCCCGGCACGTGATGCTGTTCTTCACCATCATCGTGTTGCCGCTGACGTTCCTGGGCGCCGTGTTCTACACCTGGAGCTCGCTGTCGACCGTCAGGTGGGTCCAGTTGCTCGTGCTCCTCAACCCGCTCATGTACCTGAACGAAGGCCTGCGGGCATCACTTACGGACGTCCCCCACCTCTCGCCCGCCGCCGTCTTCCCGGCGTTGGCCGCCATGTTGGTCGTCTCCTTGGTCGCCGGGGCCCGCGGCTTCGCCCGCCACGTCCGCTCCTAGCTGCGAAGCCGCCCGCTCTGGCACCCCGTTTTGCTGCGCAGGCGCCGCAAAACGGGGTGCCAGAACGAGGGTCAGGGGTCGGCGGTGGCTTGGATGGCGGGGAGCGTGCGGGTGGGGATGGGGGTCGACAGGGCCAGCAGCGTCGTCGTGCGGTTGATGCCGGCGATCTCCAGGATGCGGTTGATCACCCGGGCCAGGTCTTCGTTCGACCGGGCCACCACCCGCAAGAACAGGTCGCCCATGCCCGTGACCATGTGGGCCTCGACCACCTCGGGGATGTCGCGCAGGTGGTCGAGCACGTCGGGCGTACGGCCTTGGGCGATCTCCAGCGTGACAAAGGCCAGCACGTCGTAGCCGACCGCCTTGAGCGACACGTCGGGCCCGAAGCCGGTGATGATCCCCCGGGCCACCAGCTTGTCGAGCCGGGCTTGCACGGTGTTGCGGTTCACGCCCATCATCCGCGCCAGCGTGAGCACCCCCGCCCGGGGCTGCGCCGCCAGCGTGGCGATCAGGCGGCGGTCGAGGTCGTCCACCGCAACGCCGTCTCGTCGTCGAAGCCTTCGAGGAACCCCCGCAGCTCCTCCACCAACGCCGGGATCGACGGCGCCGCGAACAGCACCGGCTGGTAGTGGGTGATGTCGTAGTCGAGTGTCCCCATGGCGCCCCAGTCGAGGGGCCGGATCTCGGCCTTGCGGAAGTTGTCGAGCTCGCCGTACGACGACAGGACCCCCGCCCCGTACGTCCGCAGCTCGCTCCCCTCCCACGCCACGCCGAACTCGAAGGTGAACCAGAACACCTTCGACAGGAACAGCAGCGCCTCGGGCGTCTCCAGCCGCCGCACCACCTGCCCCACCACCCGACACAACGCCGCGAACTCAGGGTGGGCCAACTGGTTGGCGTGGCCCAGCACCTCGTGCACGATGTCGGGCTCGGGCGTGTAGAGCGGGACCGAGTGGTGGCGGATGTACTGCGTGGAGTGGAAGGTGCCGTCGGCGAACGAGCCGTAGAAGTCGCACAGCGGGGCCAACCCGGCCACGGGCAGGTACTTCCACCCGGTGAGCGGCGCCAGCCGCTCGGTCACCTCGTGCAACTGGGGAATGCGGTCTCGGGGCAAGGCCAGCGCCTCGACCGCCTCCAGGAACTCCCGGTTGGCGTACTCCCGGTGCTTGACCGCCAGCTCCCGGCTGACGATGCGCCACACCTCGTGCTCCGTCTCGGTGTAGGTCGGCGTGGGGATGGGGTCGCCGGGCTGGTAGTCGAGGGCCAACGCCGCCAGGTCGTCGCGCCGGCGCCGATAGGCCGGATCGGCAAAGCCGGGGTGGTCCTCGCTGAGCTCGACCCGCACTGCTCCGTCGAGCGCCGTCACCGGCGAGTAGGCCATAGCCCTGTCGTACCCCGACGGACGCAGTTCGTCTACCTCTCTCGGGAGAACTGGGCAATCTGCCTAACGAACGGCGGCTGATGTTGACAGTTCGGGGATCGAGGGGCATACCGGAGACATGACGCTCACCGCTGCGACTGTCGCCCCCGCAGAGTTGCTGACGGGATGGGACGCCGTCGAGATGTGGGTGGGCAACGCCCGAGCCTCCGCCCACTGGTTGGCCACCGGCTTCGGCTTCGACGTCGTCGGCTACGCAGGCCCCGAGACCGGCGTGCGCGACCGCACCAGCTGGCTCCTCCAGCAGGGCGACATCCGTTTCGTCGTCACCGCCGGCCTCACGCCCGACTCCGAGGTCATGGCCCACGTGCGCACCCACGGCGACGGCGTGAAGCGCCTGTGCTTCGAGGTGCCCGACGTGGAGCACGCCTTCCGGGCCGCCGTCGAGCGGGGCGCCGAGCCGGTCACGCCGCCGCACGAGCACCGGGGCGACGGCGGCATCGTGGTCACCGCCGAGGTCGCCACTTACGGCGACACCGTGCACGCCTTCGTCGACCGAAGCGCCTACGACGGCTTCGGCCCCGGCTTCACCACCGAGCGGCTGTTCGAGCCCCGCATCGGCGACCCGGCGCGGCTGCGCACCATCGACCACATCGTCGGCAACGTGGAAGAGGGCGTGCTGGAGGGGTGGGTGCGCTTCTACGAGGACACCTTCGGGTTCCGGCAGATGACGCACTTCGATCGCGACCAGATCTCGACGGAGTACTCGGCCTTGCGCTCGACCGTGGTACACAACGGCGGCCGCATCGTCATGCCCATCAACGAGCCTGCCGAGGGCCGGCGCAAGAGCCAGATTCAGGAGTACCTCGACGCCTACGGCGGCCCCGGCGTGCAGCACATCGCCATGGCCACCGACGACATCGTGGGCTCGGTGGCGTCGTTGCGCGACCGGGGCGTGCGCTTCCTCACTCCCCCGCCCAGCTACTACGAGGACGCCCGCCGCCGCCTCGACGGCATCGACCTCCCGTGGCACGACCTGTCGCGCCTCGGCATCCTCGTCGACCGCGAGTCGGGCGGCTACCTGCTCCAGGTCTTCACCGAGACGTTCGGCGACCGGCCCACGTTGTTCTTCGAGGTCATCCAGCGCGAAGGCGCCGGCGGCTTCGGCGAGGGCAACTTCAAGGCCTTGTTCGAAGCCATCGAGCGCGAGCAGGAGCGCCGCGGCAATCTCTGAGGCCATGCCTCGCCCCGCCATCGCCGACCTCCCCTCGTACCGGCCCGGCCGGAGCGTCGAGGGCTCGGCCAAGCTCTCGTCGAACGAGCAGCCCTTCGACCCGCTGCCGTCGGTGCGAGCCGCCCTGGCCGACGCCGGCGCCCGCATCAACCGGTACCCCGACCACCACGCCACCGCCGTGCGCGAAGCAGTGGCGGCGCGGCTGCACGTGCCGGCGGAGTGCATTGCGGTGGGGTGCGGCAGCGTGGGTCTGCTGCAACAGCTGTGCCTGGCCTACGCCGGCCCCGGTGACGAGGTCGCCTTCGGGTGGCGGTCGTTCGAGGCGTACCCGATCATGACGACGATCGCCGGGGCCGAGGCGGTGACCGCGCCGCTGGTGCGAGACACCATCGACGTCGGTGCGCTGCGCATCACCGAGCGGACCAAGCTGGTGCTGCTGGCCAACCCCAACAACCCGACCGGCACGGCGCTCGACGACAGCGGGCTCACCGCCTTCCTGGGCGACGTGCCGCCCACGTGCCTGGTCGTGCTCGACGAGGCCTACCGCGAGTTCGTCACCCGCGACGACGTCGTCGACGGCCTCGCCCGGGTGAAGGCACATCCCAACGTCGTCGTCCTGCGCACCTTCTCCAAGGCCTACGGACTGGCCGGACTGCGCATCGGCTACATGGTTGCCGACCCCGAAGTGGTGGCCGTGGTCGACAAGGTGCTGATCCCCTTCGCCGTCAACGCCGTGGCGCAGGCCGCCGCCCTGGCCTCGCTCGCGGCCGACGACGAGCTGCACGAGCGGGTGGCCGCCGTGGTGGCCGAACGCACTCGGGTGCGGCGGGCGCTGTTCGAGCTGGGCTACGCCACGCCCGACTCGCAGGCCAACTTCGTGTGGATGCCCACTGTGGACGTGCCCGGCGTGGTGACCCGCCCGTTCCCGGAAGGCATGCGCGTCACCATCGGCACGCCCGAGGAGAACGACCGCTTCCTGGCCGGCTTGCCGCCGGCCGACGACCCCACGCACGCCTCCCGGGTGGCGGCCGTGCTCGACCGCATCGACGGCGTGCGGGCGCGCTTGCCGCGCTTGGCCGACACTCCCCGGCGGGGGCTGACCGATCCCGACCCAGGCGGCACCGAACGGTGGGACGAGGGGCAGGCGTGGGCGCACATCGGCGAGTTCGGCCGCTACTGGTTGGTCGAGCTCGACAAGGTGCTGGCGTCCGACGGGGCGCCGTTCGGCCGGGTGAAGTCCGACCCAGCGCGGGTGCGATGGATCGACGGGCACCGACACGACGAGCGGCGGGCGCACCTGACGGCGGCCATGCGCGCGCTCGACCGCTTGGCCCACGTGGTGTCGTCGTTGTCGCCCGAGGACTGGCGGCGCCACGGCGTGCACTCGAAGCTGGGCGCCATGGACGTGCCCCGCATCCTCGACGAGTTCCTCGTCGGCCACTACGAAGAGCACGCCGACCAGTTGGAGAAGCTCGATGCGGGTTAGCTCCTACGGGGTCACCCGCACAACAGGTTGCGTCGGGCGCGTCGGCGACCACGTGGTCGACCTGGCCCGAGCGCTCGACGACCCCGTGTTCGCCGAGCCCGCCCTCAACGCCTTCATGGCCGCAGGCCCCACGGCGTGGCGGGAGGCCTACAACCGCCTGGCCGACATGGAGCCACGCGAGGAACTGCTGACGCCGCTGGCCGAAGTGACACTCGTGCTCCCGTGGCGGCCCGCCGACTACGTCGACTTCTACGCCTCGGAGTCGCACGCCACCAACCTGGGTCGCATGTTCCGGCCCGACAGCGAGCCGCTGCTCCCCAACTGGCGCCACCTGCCGGTCGGCTACCACGGCCGGGCTGCCACCCTGGTCGTCAGCGGCGAGCCTGTCTACCGCCCACAGGGACTAACGGTACGACCGGGCGACGAACGCCCGACGCTGCGGCCCACCGCCATGCTCGACGTCGAGGTCGAACTGGGGGTGATCGTGGGTGTGGGCTCCGAACGCGGGCACCCGGTTCCCACAGAGCAGGCCTGGGACCACATCTTCGGCTTCGTCGTCGTGAACGACTGGTCGGCCCGCGACATCCAGTCGTTCGAGTACCAGCCGCTCGGGCCGCACCTGGGCAAGTCGTTCGCCACGTCGGTCTCGGCGTGGGTCACCCCCGCCGCAGCAGTCCCCTTGGTAGAGGGGCCGCCCCAGGACGTCGACCCCTACCTGCGCGTCGACGGCCCGCGGGTGCCCGACCTCGACCTCGCCCTGGAGCTCAACGGCACCGTGGTCTCTCGCACCAACGCCCGCGAGCTGACGTGGGGCCCAGCCCAGCTGGTCGCCAATGCCACCGTCAACGGCGCCGCCATGCGCACCGGCGACCTCTACGCCAGCGGCACCATCTCGGGCTGGGAGCCCGACTCGTTCGGCAGCCTCATCGAACTGACGTGGCGGGGCGAGCGGCCGCTGACGCTCGACGACGGCTCCACCCGCACGTTCCTCCAGGACGGCGACGTGGCCACCATCCGCTCCTCGATCGGCGAGGTCAGCGGGCGAGTCGAACCTCTGCCCGAAGCTGCGGGGTGGCGCCCCAGCCGGTGAGGGCCAACAGCCGCTCGACCACGGGCGGCACGTTGCGCAGCACCAGGGCGGCACCGGCGGGCAGGCGGCGCGCCGCCGATACGAGGGCGCGCACGGCTGCGATGTCGACGAAGGCGACGTCGGCCAGGTCGACGTCGAGGTCGCCGGCGGCGATGCAGGCGGCCAGGACGTCGCTGTCGTTGAAGTCGACCTCGCCCGCCACGCGCATGGTGCCGTTGCGCCGACTGGCGACGAAGCCCGCCGAGCCGCACACCTCGTGATGACACGCCAGCGCCACCGCGGCGCTGTCGAAGACACGACGGTCGTACTGGCACAAGCCGACCAGGGAGCCTTCGTCGAACAGCGCGTTGACGTCGCGCTCGTACTCGTCCAAGCGCTCGGTGCCGGGCGCGCCGCGGGTCGCCCAACCCATCTCGGCGGTGACCCGCAAGCCGGCGTAGCCCGCAGCCAAGGCGTCGTGCACCCGTACGCGCACCAGGTCCTTGACGTCGTCGGGGTCGAAGGTGCCCCCCGCCAGGTACGCGGTCGCAGCCGGCTCCACGGCCAAGCCACCGGAGCGCAGCAAGGCGGCGCTGTCGATGCCACGGGCGTCGAGCAGGCGGGCCACGACCTCGGGCGCCGTGCCGTCGGAGAGGTACAGCAGCCGCTGATGCCGAGCCACGCCGTCGGCCAGGAACTGCCCCACGACGACGTCGCGCTGAGCGTCGTCGTCGTAGTAGCAGCAAGCGTGACGCCCGTCGTCGACCTGCATCGTGCCCACCGACCTTTCGCCCCCGCGGCCGCGTCCGAAGGGAGGATACCTTCTGTCTTCATGCGAAGAAATGGGGTACCGCCTGCGTAGACCGCAAAACAGCGTTACCGTTACCAGGAGAAGAGCGACGCGACCCCCGGGCGATTGGGGTGCGCGGTTCGCGGGCAAAGATATGATAGAAGTGTCTCAAAGCAGAGTGTCCCGATCAGAATTTCCTTCTTGATTGGACATGAACGGTCGTGAGACGTAGTATTCAACTAACTTGAGTTCCAAGCTTCCGAGCTTGGTGCTCGGACAGGTTTCTGCGACGTGCCCCCCGCGTCGCAGAAATAGGCCGGTCGGCGTCGCTTCCCGCGTAGCCGGCGTCGACCGGCCGCCTTTTTCGGCTGCCGTAGAGCGCCCCCTCCGTAGTACCCTGCCTTCGTCGCAATCGACGAAGGCAGGTTCTATTGACCAGCACCGACGCGGGCACCGGTGCAGACGATGCAGCTGAAAACCGGTGGCCACGAGCGTCGGCCGCCCGAGCTACTCGGGAGCGGGGGCGCCGCACCCTGGTGAAGCTGCTCGATGCTGCTGTAGCCGAGCTCACGGCCTACGGGTACGCCGGGGCGCGAGTGGCGCGGGTCGCCAAACGAGCAGGCACCTCGCACGGGACGTTCTACGTGTACTTCGAGGACAAGGACGACCTGCTCGTCGCCATCCTCCAAGAGATCGAGGTCGAGGTGAACTCGGTGCTCACTTCGGTCCCCGCCTTCGAACCTGGCCCCGAAGGCGCGGCCGCCGTGCGCCAGTGGGTCGAGCAGGTGTGCAGCGTCTTGCAACGCCACGGGCCTGTGCTCGCCGCCATCACCGACGCCATGACGAGCCTCGACAACCCCAAGGTGGCGTCGTTCGCCATGAGCAACCTGGGAGCGTGGACGACGTCACTGGCCGACCGCATTCGGGCGGCGAGGCCGGAGGGCGTCGACCCCAACGTGGCCGCCCTGGCCGTGCACGCCATGATCGAGGCGGCCAACCGGGCCGTGTTCATCGGCGACCTCATGGTCGGCTTCGACGAACTGGTCAACGGGCTGAGCGAGTTCCTCTATCGGTCGCTGTTCGGCGCTGCGGCCGAATCGTCCTAACGCCGGCCGACGCGGAGGCGGGTGGTGGGAGCCTCTGGTGTGGCGCCGTAGTAGGCCCGGTGCACCATGGCCGCCAGCGTCGAGGGCAGCCGGCCGGGGTCGATCGTGGAGTACCGGGATGTGGCGTACTCGAACGAGCGGCTCAGCAAGAGGAAGAGCATGGCCGCCTGCAGCTCGGGGTCGACGGCCGACGGCGCGGCGTTCTCCTTGATGGAAGCGGCCACGGCCTCGACGAAGGAGCCGAGCACGTTGGCCGCCTCGGCTTGCAGCGGGGAGTCGGGCTCCACCCGTCGTTCGAAGTAGGCCCGGATGACACCGCCGTGGCGGGCGAACACTTCCCCAAAACGGGCGAACAGCTCTTCGAGCGCCCGGCGCCCGTCGGGGCCGGCATCGACGGTGCGCAGCTCGCCGATCACCGTCTTGAGATCAGCGAAACAGGAGCCGGTGAGCACCCAGAACAAGTCTTCCTTGCTCTTGAAGTAGCGGTAGAACGTGGCACGGGAGGCAGCGGCGCGGTCGATGATGTCGTCGACGGTGGCGGCTGCGTAGCCGACATCGGCGAACACCGATCGGCCTGCGTCGAGAAGCCGATCCCGAAGCGTGGGCTGCTGCGTGTCTACGGTCATGACGTTCGTGTCGCATGATAGGAGCCGATGACGCCACTCCTTTGCATCACGTTGCTTTTCCTGTCATCGCGAGCCTCCATAGAGGCGCCGTGAGGGTCGAGGAAGTCGAACTGCGCCGCGTCGCGCTCCCGTTGGCGACCCCGTTCCGCACCGCGGCGGGCACGACGTCGGTGCGCGACCTGTTACTGGTGCGGGTGGGCACCGACGAAGGCGACGGGTGGGGCGAGTGCGCAGCGTTGGGCGAGCCCGGTTATACGGCCGAGTACGTCGAGGGTGCGCACGCGGTGATCGAGCGCTACTTCGCGCCTGCGTTGCTGGCGGGCGCTGCGGGCGTGCGGGTCGTGGGCCACCACATGGCCAGGGCGGCAGTGGAGGGCGCCGTGCTCGACGTGTCGTTGCGGGCCGAGGGGCGGTCGCTGGCCGAGTTCTTGGGAGCGACCCAGCAGCGGGTGGCAGTGGGGGCGGCCATCGGGTTCACGGGGTCGGTGCCCGACCTGCTCGACCGGATGGGCACCGCGGTGGCCTCGGGGTACCGGCGGGTGAAGCTGAAGATCGAGCCGGGGTGGGACGTCGAGCCGTTGGCGGCCGTGCGCGACCGCTTCGGTGACGGGGTTCAGGTGCAGGTCGACGCCAACGGGTCGTACACCCGTGACCACGTCGAGCACCTGGCGAGCCTCGACCGCTTCGGGCTGGTGCTGGTCGAACAGCCCCTGCCCGCTCGTGACCTGCTGGGGCACGCCGCGCTGGCGCGGCGCATAGCGACGCCGGTGTGCCTCGACGAGTCGATCGAGTCGGCCGACGACGCGTTGGTGGCCTTGGAGTTGGGCGCGTGCTCGGTGGTGAACATCAAGCCCGGTCGGGTCGGTGGCTACCGGGAGGCCCGGCGGGTGCACGACGTGTGCGTGGAGCGGGGGGTGCCCGCGTGGTGCGGCGGGATGCTGGAGAGCGGCATCGGGCGGGCGGCGGCGCTGGCCGTGGCCGCGCTCCCCGGCTTCACGTTGCCTGCCGACCTGGCGGCGTCGGACCGCTATTACGCCGAGGACCTCACCGAGCCGTTCGTGCTCGATGCCGAAGGGAACTTGGCGGTGCCGACGGGGCCGGGCATCGGGGTCACGCCGCGGCTCGACGTGCTCGATGCGGTGACGACGTCTGTGGTGCGCATCCAGCCCTAAAGACGGGCAGAATTCCCTTTGTTTACAAGGGTTTTTGCTTGATTTGCTGATCGAACGTGTGTACGATCAGAGCGTGGTTGGAGAACTGCGGGACGTCGTCGAAAAGCTGGAAGTTCCGCTCGACGGCGACGCCCTGGCAGAGGTCTTGAAGGTGGCGGACCTGCTCAACGCGAAGCTGGCGGCGGCGGTCGGCGAGTTCGACGCCGAGGCGATGTGGGAGCTCGACGGAGCGACGTCGATGACGGCCTGGCTGCGGCACCACGCGGGCATGACGTCGAGCACCGCCAAGTCAGCGGCGTCCACTGCGAAGAAGCTCCGCACCCTGCCGATGACGGCGGCGTGCTGGTTGTCAGGGGCTCTGTCGGGCGGCCAAGTGCAAGCGATCGTGCGCAACGCCACGCCGGAGTTCGCAGAGCACGAGGCGGCGGTCGTGCCCGCGTTGGTCGACCTGTCGGTGGCCGACACGGCGGTGGCCATGCAGCAGTGGAAGGCGACGCTCGACATCGAGCCCACGTTCGACCAAGGCGTGCACCTCTCGCAGACCTTGGACGGCCAGTGGGACCTCACGGGTTCGTTGGACCCGCTGGGCGGCGAGACGGTGGCCACGGCGTTGCGCTTGGCAATGGTCGACGACCCCGACGTGCTGCCGTCGCAGCGGCGGGCGGACGCGCTGGTCGATGTCTGCAGGTTCTTCCTCGACCACCAGAGCGGTCGGCGCGGTGGCAGGCACCGGCCGCACCTCAACGTGGTGGTCGACTACGACGCCCTGGTGCGGGGCAAGGGCGGCAGCTTCGTCGGCGGCGGGCTGCTCGACGCCTCGGCGGTGCAGGCGCTGGCGTGCGACGCAGCGATCCACCGAGTGGTGACCGACGGCCGGAGCACGATCCTCGACTACGGCACCTCCACCCGCACGATCCCGGCCCCGCTGTGGTCGGCGCTGGTCCTGCGTGATCGGCACTGCCGCTTCGAGGGGTGCGACCGCCCGTCGCAGTGGTGCGAGGCCCATCACGTGGTCCCGTGGCACGACGGCGGCACCACCAGCCTCGACAACCTGGTGCTCAAGTGCAGCAGGCACCACCACCTCGGCCACCAGCCGGGTTGGTCCGAAAAGCTCAAGCCCGACGGCACCCTGGTGATCACCGACCCACGGGGCCGAACCCGCACCACCCGACCACCGGGCACGTTGACTTCGCGGTAGCTACACGTCGCACTCTCAGCCGGTGGTGGTGGTCTGGTGTTCGGCGCGGGCGCGTTGGCTGGCGCGGTAGGCGGCGTCGCGGAGGCGGTTCAGGGGGCCGACGGGCTCGATGCCGCCACCGCTGTTGGCGGGGTTGAAGTGCAGTTCCTGCGACACCTCGTCGGGCAGCGGGTCGTGCAGCTCGACGAAACCGGCCGCGCGCCACGGGCCGGTGGCCGTGGCCGCCGTCAAGCGGAACGTGCGCTCCTCGGTCAGCTCGCCGCCGAACACGACCGTCTCGCAGCCGGCCCGGAAGAACAGGATCGACGAGTACGGCCGGGCGCAGGCGTCGGCCGCGGGCCACAGCAGGTGGCGGGCGCCGGGGGCGCTGCCAGAGGTGACGAGCAGGAAGTCCTGCTCGGGCTCGAGGATCTTCACGGCGAAGCCGAGCACGTCGGGCAGGCGGCCGGGCAACCCGATCCCTTTCGACATGCGCACCACCGCCCGCCGGGGCTCGCCGTCGGCGAACAACGGGGCGTCGAAGGCACCGGCCACCGGGTTGAACGTCGCCTCGAAGCCGCCGCCGACCGGGTGGAAGACTCGCTTGCGCCTGCCTGCGGTCAGTGCGCCGAACAGCGCGGCGGCGCCCGCCCGCGCCACGGCACCAGGAAGAGACGTCGACATGGGCCTCGCTGTACCCCGCGACGCCCAAAGTACGCTCCGCCCATGGACTTCTTCGAGGCTCTCGACCGGTCGGCGGCGGACTTCGAACGGCGCCTGCGGGCGGTGCGGGCCGACCAGTGGGAGGCGCCGACGCCGTGTGAGCAGTGGTCGGTGCGCGCCCTCGTCAACCACGTGGTCGGGGCCAACCGCATGTCGGTCGCCCTCCTGCACGGGGCCACGTCCGAAGAGGTCGTGGCCGCGTGGGGCAGCGACTTCCTCGGCGACAACCCTTTGGCCTCGTTCCTCGACAGCGTGGCCGCACAACGGGCGGCCTTCGCCGAAGACGGCGCCCTCGAGCGCACGTGCGCCCACCCCACCGCAGGCCCTATCCCCGGCTTCCAGCTCTTCGGCTTCCGCATCGCCGACCAGGCGCTGCACGCATGGGACCTGGCCCGCGCCATCGGCGCCGGCGAGCAACTCGATGCCGAGGTCGTGGAACTGCTCTACGGCGGCATGGAACCGATGGCCGACGACCTGGCCACAGGCGGCATCTTCGGCAAGGGTCGCAGCGGCACCGTGCCCGACGACGCGCCCCTCCAGGCCAAGCTGCTCGACCTGGCGGGTCGACGCCCCTAGAACTAGACGTTCATGCGGAGGCGGACGATGCTGCCCGCCGCCGAAGACCGCACCTGCACGAGGTCGCAGAGCTGGTTCACCAGCCACAGGCCGCGGCCGCCCTCTTGCTCTGCGGCAGGACGGTAACGGCCGATCATGGGCTCGTTGATCACGCCGGTGTCGCGCACCTCGCACACCACGGCGCTGCCGTCGCGCCACAAGCGCACGGTGCCCTCGCCGCCGCCGTGGCGGAGGCTGTTGGTGGCCAACTCGTGCACAGCCAGCACCAGGTCGTCGATGCGCAGCGGTGCGAGGCCGCAGGCCATGGCGTGGCGCGACACGAACCCGCGCACCTCGTCGAGGCGCCGCGGTTGGAACGACAGTTCCTGCGGCGTGAACGGCGGCTCGGGCAAAGGCTGGGCCAGCGAGTGCAGCGTGCCCTCGGTGTCGAAGCAGTCGCTGCCTGCGCATGTGCCGCCCGACATCACGTAGGGATGGGTGCGACGGGCGTCGGCCACCACCGCGGGGTCGAGCGTGGTCGTGTCGTACGGGCACAAGAGCCACCAGCCGGGGCTCTCGGCGAACGCCACGTTCAGCAGCGACTCGTGGCTGCGGCATTCGACCATCTCGTCGGCCGTGCGTTCGGCATAGGCGGGCTCGCCTACGCCACGCATGGGGCGGCCCTCGCCGCCGTGGGTGGCCACGAAGTCGCGCCACACGGGGATGATACGAGCGGGGTTCTGGCCGACGTCGGCCATGTCGGCGAACTGCACGCCTGCGGCCTTGGGGCCGAGGGCGGCGGTGAGCATGGCCACCTTGGCCGCATTCACCACGACCAGCACCGGCTCGCCCGCATCGACGCCTTCGCCGATGAACTCGACCATGCGGTCACGGAACTCGTCGAGGCCTGCGTAGAACAGCGCCTCGTGCCGGAAGGCGCTCTCGTAGCCGGTGGATCCCAGCGCGGACGTCGTCGTCATCGGACCACTTCCACGACCGGCGCCAGGGCGTCGTAGCCGAGCAGCGTCCAGCACCGCACGAACGTTTCCGACGGGCCTTCGAGTTGGATGCGAACGGTCGGGACCGACGCGGCGGCGGTGGCGATGGCACGCATGCCCGCCACGTCGATGAAGGCCAAGCCCGTGAGCCGCACCCGGACGGGGCCGGACGCAGCCGCCGAGGCCAAGGCGAAGCCGAAGGCGTCGGCATTGAAGCAGTCGACCTCGCCGGCGACGTCCCAGCATTGCGGGCCGCCACTCCAGACGCGGAAGCCGAGGTTGTCGGGGGGTCGGCCGAACTCCTGCGGGTGCACGGTGTTCACCTGCGCGACCTCCTCGGCCGAGTACGTAGTGGTGCGGTAGGCACAGATCACGACGGCACCGAGTTGGTGGACGACGGCGTCGAGGTTCAATTCGAAAGCAGTCAGCTCTTCAGGGGTGACCCGCCTGGCCACCCAGTCCATGTCGGCGACAACTCGAAGGGCCCGATAGCCCTCCTTGGCCGCCGAGGCGGCTTCACGATGGAACATCTCCAGCATGACGCTGGGCACCAGCGCGCCGCCACCCAGGACGGTGACGGCCGGGTCGAGGGCCGCTGTGGCTGCGGCAGGCCCGGGCGAGGCCGCCAACGTCGCTTCGGGCCCGAAATAGAAGACCTTGTCGCCGTCGTTCGTGCCTGCAGCCATGCACGAGGTCGCCAGCCGGTGGTAGTCGTCGTCGGTGTCGACCGCCCAGCACACGTGCTCGCCGGGAGCGAGCGCGCCGATATCGGCCACCGCGCCGGTCGTCCTCGTCCCACTGGTCATCGAACAAATGGTACGTGGCCCGAGGGCTCAAGCCGAACGACGACCGACTTCGACGTCGGCGTGTTGCTGCCCTCGGCGGTGCTGTCGAGGGGCACCAGCACGTTGGCTTCGGGGAAGTAGGCCGCGCAGGTGCCCGGCGTCACCGGGTAGGACACGATGCGGAAGCGCTCGGCCCGGCGCTCGCCGTCGTGGTGCTCCCCCACCAGGTCCACCACGGTGCCGTCGGACAAGCCGAGCGGGCGGAGGTCGTCGGGGCTGACGAACACCACGCGGCGGTCGTTGCGGATGCCGCGGTAGCGGTCGTCGAGGCCGTAGATGGTGGTGTTGAACTGGTCGTGCGACCGGACGGTCATGAGCATGAGGCGCCCTGGCGGCGCACTGGCCACGGTGAGCGGGTTGACGCTGAAGCGGGCTCGCCCAGTCGGCGTGTCGAACCGGCGGGCGTCGCGAGGGCCGTTGGGGAGGGCGAAGCCGCCCGGTTCGCGCACCCGATGGTTGAAGTCGTCGAAGCCGGGCACCACCCGGGCGACGGCGTCGCGCACGGCGTCGTAGTCGGCTTCGAAGCGGGTCCAGTCGACAGTGGAGCGGCCGCCGAGGGTGCGGGCCGCCAGTCGGGCCACGATCGCCACTTCGGAGAGCAGGTGCGGCGAGGCGGGGGCCAGCCGTCCCGTCGATGCGTGCACCAAGCCCATGGAGTCCTCGACGGTGACGAACTGGCCGCGGTCGCGTTCGGTGCGACCGAGGCACGGCAGGATCAGGGCCTCCTCGCCGGTGACGAGGTGCGAGCGGTTCAACTTGGTGGAGACGTGCACGGTGAGGCGGCACCGGCGCAGGGCCGCGGTGGTCGCCGCGGTGTCGGGCGCGGCGGCCACGAAGTTGCCGCCCAGGCCGAAGAACACCTTGGCGCGGCCCTCGGCCATGGCGTTAATGGCGTCGACCGTGTCGAAGCCCGAGCGGGTGGGCGGGTCGAAGGCGAACTCTGTCCTCAGCGCCGCGAGGAAGGCGGGGCCAGGTTGCTCGGTGATGCCCATGGTGCGGTCGCCTTGCACGTTGGAGTGGCCTCGCACCGGGCACAGCCCGGCGCCCGGACGGCCGATGTTTCCCCGCAGGAGGCAGAAGTTCACGAGCTCGCGGATGGTGGCCACCGAGTTGCGGTGCTGGGTCAGGCCCATGGCCCAGCACACGATCACCTTGTCGGCGGCCAGCACCTCGTCGCGCAAGGCTTCGACGTCGGCCCGCCCGATGCCCGACGCCGCCTCCAGTTCGGCCCAGTCGAGCTCTTTGAGGGCGGCGGCGTAGTCGTCGAAGCCGGTGGTGTGCTGGTCGACGAAGGCGCGGTCGACGGCATCGGCTTCGATCAGCAGCCGATTGAGCCCGAGGAACAACGCCAGGTCGCCGTTGACCCGAACCTGCACGAAGCGGTCGGCCAGTTGCGTGCCCTTGCCGATCCAGCCCCGGGCTTTTTGCGGGTTCCGGAAACGGGTGAGGCCTGCCTCGGGGAGGGGGTTGACGGCCACGATGCGGCCGCCGTTGCGCTTGGTGCCTTCGAGGGCGCCGAGCATGCGGGGGTGGTTGGTGCCGGGGTTCTGGCCCACCACGAGCACGAGGTCGGCGACGGCGAAGTCGGCCAGGGTGACGGTGCCTTTGCCGATCCCGATGGTCTCGCCCAAGGCGACGCCGCTCGACTCGTGGCACATGTTGGAGCAGTCGGGCAGGTTGTTGGTGCCGAACTGGCGCACGAAGAGTTGGTAGAGGAAGGCCGCCTCGTTGTTGGTGCGGCCCGACGTGTAGAAGACGGCTTCGTCGGGCGACGCCAACTCGTTGAGTCGGTCGGCCACCAAGGCGAAGGCGTCGTCCCAGCCGATGGGCTCGTAGCGTTCGCTGCCTGCCCGCCGGACCATGGGCTCGGTCAGGCGGCCCTGTTGGCCCAGCCAGAAGTCGTCATGGGCCGACAGGTCGGCGACGGTGTGTGCGGCGAAGAACTCCGGCCCGATGCGCTTGGTGGTCGCTTCCTCGGCCAGCGCCTTGGCCCCGTTCTCACAGAACTCCGCATGGCTGCGCTCGCCCGGCGGCGGCTCGGGCCACGCGCAGCCCGGGCAGTCGAAGCCGTCAGGCTGGTTGATGCGCAGCATGGTGGCCGCCGTGCGCCGCACCCCCATGGCAGGCAGCGCGTGGCGCAGGGCAGACACGACCGCCGTCGGCCCCGCCGCTTCGTCCTCGGGCCCGGTCTGCCGCCCTGTCATACGACGATCAAACCGTGGCGGCGGCCAGCCGTCCACTCACGAGGGGCACCCGGGCGGTCAGCGGTCGCTCCAACGTGTAAGGCCGCACCCCGTAGGACGGGCCACTCGTCGTCGTCGGGTGGCCGATGACGACGAGGCCGCAGCAGGCGACCATCGCCAAACTCTCGGCCCATGTCATCGAGGTAGAGCCCGGCCACGTTGTAGCCAATTTCCGCCGGGGGCGAGCGGGCCACATGCAACGTCGTGTGGAAGGCGCCGGGTTCCTTCCGCTCCACGAGCCGAGGCGACAGATGGACCCTCGGTTGTGTCATCGATGCGAGTTCTGCACGTCGAGCGGCGTGGGCCGCGCATGAAGTCGCCGCGGTTGCGGCGACGGGTGTTGTAGCGGTGGACCCAGCCCTGGAGCTGGCCGTCGAGCTGGGCCGCAGTGTCGAAGCGCTGCCGGTGGAACGCAGGCCGGTAGAACTCCTCGAGCACCGTGCCCTGGAATCGCTCGCACACTGCGTTGTGGTTGAGCGAACGGGGCGGGATGCGGTGGTGGTCGAGGCCACGGTCGGCCATGGCGTGGCGGAAGGCGAGACCGAAGAACTCCGGCCCGTTGTCGCTGAGGACGCGGTGCAGTTCGACGCCGACGGCCGCCAGGCGCTCCACGACGTGGTCGACGAAGGCGACGGCGCGCTCGGCGGTCTTATCACCCACGAAGAGATGCACGACGGCCCAGCGCGTGGCGGTGTCGACGGCGGTGAGCTGCCACACCTGGCCTACGCCCTTCAGGCGCCCCACGTAGAAGGTGTCGAGGGCCACGGGGTCGCCCGGGCGGGCAGCGAAAGGGCAGAAGCCGAACGGCCCCGAGCGGGCGTCGTCGGTCATTAGGCCGCTGTCCGCCGCGGTGATCTGGGCCAGCGCCCGCACCCGCTGGGCCCGGCGCCCCAGGCAGTGGCGCACGAGCAGCTTCTGCACGCCCGAGGCCGACAGCACGATGCCGCGCTCGGCCAGGTGCTCGACGAGGCGACCCGCGCCGAGCGTCGGCCGCGCCACCGCCTCGGCCAGCACCGCCTCCACGACGTCGGGCGGCGTGGCGTTGGGCATCACGGGCGGGCGGCGGTCCTTGGGCATCAGCCCGGCGAGGCCGTAGCGGCGGGCACGGCCTGCCCAGCGGTAGTAGGTCGTGCGGCTGATGCCGTGGTCGCGGCAGACCTCGGCCACGGGCTTGTGGCCCGCCTGGTGCAGGACGACAAGGCGTCGATGGTGGATGATCTGTTCCGGCGTCACGGCGGTGGGCTCCTCTGTCTCTGTGGAAGGAAACAAAGGGTCCACCGCCGGGACCGCTCGATGGCGGACCTGCAACGTCAACCCGTGAAGTGGAAGGCCTAGCGTGGGCGCCATGTGCCGCAATATCACGACCCTTCGAGGGCTGGCGCCTGCGGCGACGGCCGAAGAGATCGAGGCCGCTGCTCGGCAGTATGTGCGCAAGGTAAGCGGCGTGCAAAGTGTCTCGCCTCGCACGGTCGAGCCATTCGAACGAGCCGTTCGCCAGGTGGCCGAGGCCACGACTGCGTTGCTGACGGAGCTCCCGCCCCGCCAGCAAGCACCCCGCACGGTGCCGCCCCTGCGACGGCGCCGTTCAGGCTGACATCGCTACGCCAGCGGCCAGCATGTCTCGACGTAGACCCCGACGCCATTGATTGTCTGCTCGCGGAATACGTACGCATAACCGGGTGGACAAGGGGGATCTTTCGTGAACACCGCCCCGACGACGAACCGCCTGGCGCTTCCAGTCGTGCAGGAGCCTGCATCAGTCGGATCCTCGACGACCGTCATGACTCCCGTCACGCGGCCGGTCAGCACGACGACTGCCCCCATGCTCGTGAGCGCGAACCGCTGCCCGAAGTTCGAGATGCCACTGCCTGTGAAGTGACCGCAGGCCCCTGTCAGCGTGCCGGAGGCTGCAAACCCGAGACCGAGGGCACACGTGCCAGCGGTGAAAGTGATTGAGAACGTGGTGGTGACTTGCGTGGGTAGCTCGCCAAGCCCAGATCCCGTGGACATGTTTCCGGTGCCGGTGCACACGTCCTCCTGGGCCGACGCGGGCTGCACTCCAAGGCTGGCGAGTGCAATCAGGATTGGCAATACCAGTACGGCTGGACGCTTCATCTACGGTTTCCCTTTCGATTAAGAAGCGGGCGCGAGCGCGCTCCGCTGGATGCACGAAAGGCCGAGATCCCCCCCCAAGGGAGCGCCGTTGCGTGGTGTGTGTACCTCTCGGTGTTGCGGTCACGAACGTAGTCGCGTGGCGCCGCTGCCGCGGCTCAAGCGCTGAGCACGACCTTGACGCAGTCCTCCTGCTTCTTCTTGAAGATCTGGTAGCCGTGCGCCGCCTCCGCCAGCGGGAGGCGGTGGGTGATCACGAAGGTGGGGTCGATCTCGCCCTTCTCGATGCGCTCCAGCAGCGGCCGCATGTAGCGGTGCACGTGGCACTGGCCGGCCTTGATGGTGAGTCCCCTGTTCACCACCGCACCCATCGGGAACTTGTCGACCATCCCGCCGTAGACCCCGATGACCGACACGATGCCGCCGTTGCGGCAACAGGTGATGGCCTGGCGCAAAGCGTGGGCCCGCTCCGTCTCCATGCGGGCCGCCTGCTTCACCCGGTCGTAGGCATGGATGGGGGCGAAGCCGTGGTGGGCTTCGAGGCCCACGGCGTCGATGCAGGCGTCGGGGCCGCGGCCGCCGGTCATGTCCTTCAGCGCCTCGTTGACGTCGACCTGGTCGTAGTTGATCGTCTCGGCTCCGGCCTTCTCACGCGCCATTTCGAGGCGGTAGTCGAAACGGTCGATGGCGATGACCTGCGACGCCCCCAGCAGGTGGGCCGAGACCATGGCGAAGAGGCCCACAGGCCCCGCGCCCCACACGGCGATGACGTCGCCGGGCTTGATGTCGCAGAACTCGGCGCCCATGTAGCCCGTGGGGAGGATGTCGGAGAGGAACAGCACCTGCTCGTCGGTGAGGTCGCTCTCGATCTTCAGAGGCCCCACGTCGGCGAACGGCACCCGCACGTACTCGGCCTGGCCGCCTGCGTAGCCGCCGGTGAGGTGCGAGTAGCCGAAGATGCCCGCCGAGGGATGCCCGAACAGCTTCTCGGCCATGCCCGCGTTGGGGTTGGAGTTCTCACACGCGGCGTACAGCCCCTTCTCGCACATGAGGCAGGCGCCGCAGGCGATGGGGAACGGCACCACCACCCGGTCGCCCTCGCGCAGGTTGTCGACGCCGGAACCCACCTCGACCACCTCGCCCATGAACTCGTGGCCGAGGATGTCGCCCTTCTCCATGGTCGGCACGTAACCGTCGTAGAGGTGGAGGTCGGAGCCGCAGATGGCCGTGGACGTGACACGCACGACGGCGTCACGGCGGTTGAGGATCTTGGGGTCGTCGACCTCACGCACCTCGACGCGGTTGATCCCCATCCAGCAGTTCGCCTTCATCGGGCCTCCCCTGGCTGGGCGTCGCGCTGGCGCACCTGGTTGAGGGTCTTGGTGCCGTCGCGGCTGGCGTCCGACACCACGATCTCGCCCGTCTCCATGATCTGCTTGAAGCGCCGGAGGTCGTCGGCGATCTGCTGGTCGGGGTGCTCGCCGAAGAGCTTGGCCGCCACCGCGCCGAGCGGCCCGCCGGGCGGCTCGAAAGCCAGTTCCACCAGCACCTCGGTGCCGCGCCCGCCTGGGGCGTCGCGGAAGCCGACCACGCCGCGGTTGTCGACGTCGGAGCCGGGCAGCGCCCGCCAGGCGATGTGCTGCTCGGGGATGTCCTCCACGATCTCGGCGTCCCACTCGACGGTGCGGCCGAAGGGCGCCTTGGCCTTCCAGTGCGACCGCCCGTCGGCGTGTTCGTCGACCGCCTCGAGGTGGTGCATGAACTGCGGCAGGTTCTCGAACTGCCGCCAGAACTTGTAGACCTCGGCCCGGGGCCGGTTCACGGTCACCGCGCTACGGGCCCGTGTGGTAGCCGTCGCCCCTTCCGCCTTGGCAGCACGATTGCGCTGGAGCCCGGCCACGATGTCGAGGGCGGTGATGCCCACCACGGCAGCCGTCGCCGGCGTCAGGCGACGAGGGGATGTGCCTGCGCCCCGCAGCGCCCGGCCCAGCAGGGCCAGGTCCATGGCATCACCCGCCACCCGAGCCCACAGCCAGGCGCCCTGCTTGGGCTTGCTCAGAAGCCCGGCGGCGGCGCCGAGCTCACGGACGCCCACCAACCGCACCAGCGAGGCGCTCGCCGTCCCGGGGTGCACCCCGGCCAGCCGCAGGACCTTTTTGGGCGTGACGAGCTGGGGGACGGCCAGCGCCAGGCTCGCCCACCCGAGCACGCGGGCCATGCCCTCGCCTTGTTCGTCTGGTTGCGTCGTCGCCGTCATCGGCGCCACCGTGCCCGGCCGGCAGGGCCGACAAACGTCCGCTCCACCCGGGCAGAACAAACGGTTGCGCGAGTGCAAGACTGGACGAATGTCGGTCGACCTGACGGCACTGCTCACCTCGGTCACCGAGGTCGCCCGCACCGCCTTCGGCGCGACCACGTCGTCGCTCGTGGTCCTCGTCGGCGACGAACTCGTGTTCCGCGGCGTGTCGGGTGTCGGTGCCGACGTGCTGATCGGCACCCGCATGCCGCGAGAGGAAGGGATCCTCGGACGGGCCGCAGCCACCCGCCAGACGTTGGTGGTGACCGGCGCGGTACGCGAGCCCGGCTACAGCCACGGGACGGCGGCGCGGGCCGGCTACAGTCCCGACGTGATCCTGGCTGCGCCGATCGTGCACGAAGGCGAGGTGCTCGGCACCCTGGCTGTGCTCGACCCCACGCGTACCGCGACCGACCACCAACGCGGCGTCGACCTGCTCGAACGGCTGGCCGACCACGCCGCGCTCGTCCTCGCCGCCTTCGACGGCTGACCGCAATGCGCGGGCTACACGAACAGGGCCTCGGGCTCCAACCCGAGCAGGGCACGGCCGAAGGCGGCGGTGTTCTTGCGCTGCAGCACGATGTGCTGGCACGCCGTGGTCACGTCGCGCAGGCATCGGTCGAAGATGCCCGGCTTGTAGACGGCGCCACCCCCCGCCAGTTCGTAGACGAGGCCGGCCACGTCCTTCGACGTGTGGGCAGCGTGGGTGACGGCCATGCGCAGGCGGCCTCGCAGCGCCAACGAGGGCTGCTCCCCTGTCGACACTGCGGCGTACACCTCGCCGGTCACCTGCCGCAGCCACGCCCGCGCCGCGCCCAAGCGGGCGTCGGCGTCGGCCACGGAGACCTGCACGAAGGGCTCGTCGCGCAGGTGGTTCATGGCGGGCATCTGCACCTTGGTGCCCGCCAAGGTGACGAACTCCTCCAAGGCCCGGCGGGCGATGCCGAGGGGCACGGCCCCCATCTTGGAGAGGAAGAAGTTCCCGACGGCGTACAGCGGCTCGCTGCGCTGCGACGTACCTCGCAGGTCGCAGGTGCGTTCCTGGGCCACGAACACGCCGTCGAGGGTGAAGTCGTTGCTGGCGGTGCCGGCCAGCCCGGTGGTGTGCCAGGTGTCGACGGTTGTCGACTCCGCCACGGGCACGAAGGCGATGCGCCACACGGGCATGCCGTCGTCGCCGAGCACGAAACCCCCGTCGGCCCCGGTGACGAGGAAGCCCGCTCCCACCACGTCGCAATGGGCCCGGCCGCTGCCGAAGGGCCACCGCCCGCTCACCCGGTAGCCGCCGTCGACGGCCACGCCCGTGCCGCCGGGCGCCAGCACGATGGCGCTCGGTCCCAACGGGTTGTCGGCCCACAGGCCGTCGGCCGCGTCGTCGGAGACCCACGCCGACCAGTAGCCGGTGTCGCAGCCGATCATCAGGCACCACCCGGTCGAGCCGTCGGAGAACGCCACCTCCTCGATCACGTCGATCTGGCCCACCGGGTCGAGCTCGGGGCCACCACGCGCTGCAGCCACGGCCATGCCGAACAGGCCGGCCTCGGTCATGGCCTGCACCACCTCGGCGGGCAGGCACCGCTGCTGCTCGGTCTGCTCGGCCGCCGCCCGAATGGTGGGCCCCAGGCCCCGAGCGGCTGCCAACAGGGGGTTCTCCGTCGCCATGGCGGAACGGTAACGCAGCCGTGAACGCGACGACGTGCCGGATCGTGCGCTTCGTGCCCGGACGGCGGCCCACCGACGAAGCCATGCACCCAGGGCTCGGTTCCAGCGACTGCGCAGCGTTGGTGACGGGCGCGGCCGACGGCTCGAACCAGGCCATCGTCCTCTTCGACGTGGCCGGGTTGGCGTCGGGCGACGACGTCGACGCCACCGTGGAAGTGGGCGGCAGGCCAGTGCCCGGCTGGCACCACCGGCCGCTCGCCGTCGACAGCGACGGACGCCATCGCCTCACGGTGGCGCCCGACGACGACATGGCCGGCGTCGACCTCGGCTTCTCAGTGGGCTTTCTGCAACAGGTGCATGTGCGAGTGCGCGTCGTCCGCGACGGCCACGAGGTGGCAGCCGACGCCACCGCGCTCGACCTGTGCGAGGTGAGCCGGCTGGGGCTGCTGTACGAACGCATCATCGAGCGGCTGCTGACCGCCGACACCGCCCGCCAAGCCGCCGCCGCGGGCGTGGACGACCCGGGCGTGGAGTACCACCCGTGGTTCCCCGTCCTGCGCATCGGGGGCGACAAGGCCGCGCTCTACACCCGCGCCCTCGTCGCCGACATCGTCGGCAAGCAGCGCCACCTCACCGACCCCGCCTGGTTGTTGCGGGTGGGCGTTTACCTCGAACTGCTCACGTGCCTCGGCGTGTTCGAAGCGGTGCGCGACGAAGCAGGCGACCTGCTCGACCCCGCCGAGCGCGCCGCCTTCGAGACGAACGAGGCGTACCGCGACATCCGAGGCCGCCTCGACCCCGACGCCTGGCGGCGCGTGTGGGCGTTGCGCACCATCGAGTTCCCCCGGATGGGCCGACCGCGCACGGGACCGGTGTCGGCCATGAACCTGCTCCAGAAGAAGCGGGCGACGTTGCAGTTCCTCCACGTGCACCACGACGACCTCAAGCACGCCATCGAACTGGCGGGGGCCAACCACCACAACGCCCAGGAGACCTGGCAACGGGTGTTCCGCGACGCCGAGCGGGCCGTGCTGCGCCAAACGGCGGCCGCCTTCCCCGAGCTCGGCTTCTTCCCCCGTTCGGTGCGCGAGCGGGTCCTGTGGCAGCGGTGGTCGGTCGCCGGCCACGAGGGGCTCTACGCCACCGCGTGCCACCAGTACCGGGCGTCGATGAACGCGGTGGCGGAGTGGGCCAAAGTCCGTGGCCTCATGGACCACGCGGGCGATGAGAGCGTGCCCGTGCAGGTGAGCCTGCTGGAGGCCCACATGCACCGCCCCGAGGGCGTTGCCGTCCTGCAGCGGCGCGACGGCTACAGCGAGCGCCTCGACGTGACGGAGCCCGTCGACCAGACGACGCCCACCACTGCGGAGATCGAGGCGCTGCTCACCGAGGTGGCCATCCTGCGCATGCTCTCCCCTGACGACTTGCGCGACCTGGCCGCCGCCGTGCGGCCCTTGTTGCTGGGCCCGACCGAGCGGTTTGTGGTGCAAGGCGACGCGGGCGACTCGCTGTTCGTCGTCGGCGACGGCGAGGTCGAGATCCTCCTGCGGCGCGACGACGGCGACGACGTGCTGGTGGAGACGATGGGGCGCGGCGCGGTGGTGGGCGAGATGTCGTTGCTGACCGGCGAACGGCGCAGCGCCACCGTGCGCGCCGTCGGCGGGGCACTGGTGCTGGAGATCGGCTTCCGCCAGTACCAGCCGCTTCTGCAGGCGCACCCGGAGTGGCTCGACGAGTTGGCGACGATCATGGAAGAGCGGCTGCAGCGGCGAGAGGTGCGACTAGCGGCGCACGACGCCGCCCGCACCGGTGGTCCTCTGCGCGAGCGCATCCGACGGCGGTTCTTCGGCAGCGAGGGACCGGCCGTCAGGTGGTCACCGTCGCCCGCCGTGTAGGTCAGCCCGCAGGCAGCGGCTCCAGCCGAGCGGTGAAATGGCGCAGCCACGGTGCCTGCTCCACAAATGCGGAAGCCCCGCAGCTTGTCGGCCTCCGTGTAGACCCGCCGAGGCCGGGCCAGGCGCACCACCTCGGCTCGACGGCTTTGATGCGGAACGGCTCGATAATCGTGCGGAACGCCATCGGCGCCGTGCCTACGAGGACGGCCTGAGGCTGCGGTACAGCGGCAGTGCCGCTGCGTCGGGGTAGGCGAGCTCGACGGCCAGGAGCGACGCACCGAGGGTCCCACCCCACAGGCTGTGCTCAGGGAACCGATCGCCGGCCGGTTCGACCGCAGCCCGCTCGGCAGCGCGGTGGGCCTGCGCCAACCACGCCCGCTCCCCGGTGGCCCGGTAGACGGCGAGGGCGGCGTAGGCATGGCCGCCGGCGCCGCAGCACAGGCTCGCTCCTCCGCCGCCGTGGGCGAGCGCGTAGGCGGCGGCTCGTTCGGCGGGTGCCACGAACGAGTCGTCACCGGTGACCTCGGCGGCCAAGGTCCACAGCTGTGCCCACCCGGCGCTGCCGTGGCACCACCCGGGCCATGCCTCGTCGGTGTCGGAGCGGCGGGGCCATCGTCCTTTGCCCACCTCGGCGGCCAACAGCCGGCCGAGCTCGTCGCGCACGTGCTCGTCGGGTTGCGCCCCCGTCGCCTGGCACCACCGCAACCGGGCGTGGACGATGCCCGCCCGCCCGTGGGCGGCGCCCAGCAACGGCAAGGTGGGTGCCGGCGCCAACCGAACCACCAGTCGTTCGCCTGCCGATCGAGCCGCGGGCGCGTGGAGCTGCTCCACGAGGAGGGCGAGCCCGAGGAGGAGCCCGGCGGCGCCGCCGACCACGTCGACGGACTGCTCGGGACAGCGCTCGGCGATGTCGACGAAGCGCTCGACGCCGCCGGCTCCGAGCAAGGCGGAAACGCACCACACGCCGGCCTCGCCGAAGTACAACGACGTCGTCAACGGGAACGCCCCGTCGGGGAAGACCGGGGGCGGGCCGACAAAGGCGTCGGGCTCGTGCACGGCCGACTGCGCTTCGGCCGCCCAGGCGAGGGCGGCCCGCCCTGCGTCGTCGTCGCCCGTCAGCGTGGCGCAGCGCCACAACGCGTAGGCCACGCCTGCCGCCCCGTGGCCGAACGAACGCAAAGGCGGGCGCCCCAACCCGGCGAGGTGCTGGTAGGGCTCGACTACCTCCACGCCGGCGACGCCGGGGCGTTCACCAGGTGCCGGCGTAACAGCCGCCGCCAGGCGTGGTGGCACCGCCGGCGACGTCGTCGCCCTCGTCCGGCGAGACCGTCAGGTCCTTGAGCGCATCAGGCACGAGGTCGCGGTCGAGGTCGCCGGTCCCCTCCGGCGAGTCGCCGCCCATCAAGCCGTCCCGCACTCGCAGTTTCTCCCGGGGGTGGCGGCGCCCCCGCGCACGTCGTCCTCGCCCGGCACCGTCAGGTCCTTCAATGCGTCGGGCACCAGGTCGAGATCGTCGGCCTCGTCGATGTTCCGGTCGTCGCTCATAGGGTCAGTATGAACCGGTTTTCGGCGGCGTGCTCGTGTTGCGGGCCATCCGGGCGAGCAGGGCATAGGTGACGTATTCGTGGAACCGGTTCTGCGAGCGGCACAGGCGATCGAGCCACATGTGCACGAACGATTCCGCCAGTTGCTCGACGGGCGCGCCGAGGGCGTGCAACTGGGCCGCCAACGGGGCGATGCGGCTCGATCGTTCCGCCACTACGGCGATGCCCGGGGCCAACGCATGCTCGCTGTCGGGCGTGGCGGCCAGCAGCAGGGTGACGGCGTTGCGTTCGGCTCGCGCTCGGGCGGACACAGCGGTGCGCAGTGCGGCGTCGGCTCTGAACTCGTGCTCGAACGCCTTCTCCATGCGACGGGCGAAACGGGTGCGGGCGGCAGCGTCGAGGCCGAAGTCGCGCAACAACATGTCGGTGCCGAACACACCGATCCGCCAACGGGCGTCGTGGCCAGGGGCGCCCGGCTCGAACAAGGCGAGCAGGTCGACGGCGGCGTCGGAGTCGGCGTGGAAGACCTGTTCGGCGATGGCGATGCCCTCGGGCCCGCCGTAGCGCTCGACCTCGCGCCGGTACGTCGCCACCTCGGCGTCGGAGGCCAGCCCTTCTTCGACGGCCCGAGTGGCGAGCGGTTCCAAGGACGCACCCCGTGCACGCACGCGCAGCTGGTTGTCATAGCGCACGAAGAACCAGCAGTCGGCCTGCCCCGATGTCATCAGGTCGCGCACGAACGGACGCACGTGGTCGCGCAGCAGGCGGTCGGCCGTGGCCGGACCGGTGTGCAGCTTCACGTAGCTCCATTCCGAGCCCGGCGGGAACACCCGGCGCACGGGTGCCGCAGGCCGCGACACGGGGGCCGGGACGACGGGCTGCGACTGCACCAAGGGGATCACCAGTTCCACGGCGCGATCGCCGTCGGCTGCCGTTGCCACCAACTCGTCGGGGCCGGGGAACAGCTCCTCGAAGGTGGCGGTGGCGCGGCGGCGTGCGGCGCGCACCAACACGTCGACGCTCAGCGCGTTGTCGAGGTCGAAGGGCAACACGTTGTCGCCCTCGATCAGGCAGGCCCAGCGAGGAAGTCGCCGCTCGGCCCGCCACGCCTGCACCGCCTCCCACCCGTCGAGCGCCTGCAACTCGCCGCCGGTGGCCGACCACCGCGCTCGGGCCAGGACGACCTGGCCCCACCTGACCCTGGGCGTGAACGGCGCGCCCCCGAAGGGCTGCCACGACCAGTTGGTCCACTCGGCCACGCCGTCGGCCTGGAGCGCGGCGAGGAACCGGTAGACGCCGGGCGACCGGCGATGGACGTTGTGGGCATTGGTGAGCCGCGGCACGACCCGGCAGTCGAGCGAGCGCGAGCGCAGCACGAAGCGGCCGCCGCGCAAGGACAGCAGCAAGTCGGCAGCGGCCAGGCGACGTTCGGGCGGCGCGCCGGAACGACCGAGCCACTCGACCTCGTAGGCACGCAGCACGGGCCGAGCCGACACGTTGAGCATGCGCCCCGACGGCAGGTGCACGATCTCGGCGAACACGGCGTCGGGGTCGAGCGCTTCTTCGTCGGCCACATGGGCGCGCACGTGCGCTTCGAGCGCGGGATCGGCGTGGCAGAAGCGGCCGAGCAGGCGCGCACCCGACGGGCCGACCGCAGCATGCAGCACGTACTGCACGCCGCCGTCGACGCGGGCGGGCACGACGACTGCGGCCAGTGCGGCGGGCAGCGGGAGGGCGTCGGGGCGGGCCATGGCCTCGACGTCGTCAGGGCCGAGCGTCACCTCCAAGGCGCCGGTTGCCCAGGCGCGGTGCAACAGCGCCAACAAGGTTTCCTCACGAGCGCCGTAGGCGACCGACGGTTTCGGCGACGGCGGGAGACGGAGGTCGCGCAACAACGGCGCCGGGTCGGCATCGGCGCCGAAGCCGATGCCCGTCTCCTCGTCGAGGGCGTCGAGCAGCGGCACCTCGGCTTCTTCGTACCGTTCGGCGAACGCCTCCTTGAAGCGGTCGAACGCAGTGGCGGCGGGTACCGGCGCGATGCGTCGCAACACCTCGACGGCGCGTGCGATCTCGTCGACGGCGGCACGAGGCAGCACCGCTTCGTCGGCGGGGGTGACGGTGTCGACTTGGATCGAGCGGGCGGAGACGCTGGGGTCGTCGGCCAGGCTCCGCACGGTGGCGGCCGTCTCGGCGTCGCCCAGTGCTTCGAGGTCGTCGGCCAGGGTGGCGGCCGGGTCGCCCCCGGTGACGCGCACCGCCAACTCGGCGACGACGACCTGCGCGTCGAGCAGTTGGTCGAC
Source organism: Acidimicrobiales bacterium (assembly GCA_035536915.1). Classification (NCBI taxonomy): domain Bacteria; kingdom Bacillati; phylum Actinomycetota; class Acidimicrobiia; order Acidimicrobiales; species Acidimicrobiales bacterium. Next base: position 94,988 of record DATLNE010000031.1, on the reverse strand, counting down.
GTAACGCGCCGCCCGGTCGCGTTCCACCCCGCCGCCGACGACCGCGTCGACCACGGCGTCGAGCGGTGCGCCGTGGCGGCAGGCATCCAGGGCGCGCCTGAGGTGGTCGGAGTCGGCCACCTCCACCAGGGTGAAGCTGCGTTCGTCGCCGTCGGGCCGCGTGCTCACGTACCGCCACCGACCGACGTCGGCATGGAGGCTGTCGTTGGGGCGCACGGTGATACGGGGGCGCAGGGCCTCGACCCGCGACCGCGCCAACGCGTCGAGGTAGTCGCCGTCGAGCCGGCGATGCTGCTGCCACGAGTCGGGCGCAGCCAACCGCACCGCCAGGCGGTCGCCCACCACTCCGACTCCGCATCCCGCGAATGCGCCGAAGGGCGTGCAGCGGGCGGCCATGCGCGCCAGGTACCGCACGAAGGCAGCGATCGTGCCGGGGTCGTCGGGCCGATGGCGAACGGCGTCCATGAGGTCGGGGGAGGCCAAGGCCACGGCGTCGGCGATCTCCGGCCGTTGGGCCAGTGCGGCCAAGCGCCCCCGCAGCAGGGCGCGGTCGCGCTCGAGGGCGGCAGCGAGATCGCCAGGAGCGGCCGTGGGTGCCTGTACGCCGTCGGCCCAGTCGACGAGGGTCGACAACGGCAGCGCCGGAGCGCGGAAGGCGAAGAAGCCGCTCGGCCGCAGCGCACTGCCCATCGGGCAATGATCGCTGAAATGCCGGCGGGCGGCGGCTACCGCGCCGAGGACGCCGCTCGGTGGAGCCACCTCACCGCTTCGAGTGCCACCGCGGTGGCGAGCGCGCCGGTGCTGTTGGCCAACAGGTCCCAGGGGCCGTCGGCGCTGGACAACGTCGAAGACGACGACGCCGATCCCTTCGAGGATCTTCTATTCATACCGTTCGTCAAAGATGCGGGGCCGAGCGAGCCGACTACTACCGTCGGACGACAAGCTCGTCGAGTGAGTCGGTGGAGACTGGGAGCATACGATGGCCAAGCTGATCTACGCGTCGAACATGTCGCTCGACGGCTGGACCGAAGACGCACGGGGTGCTTTCGACTGGGCGCCCCGCGACAACGAGGTGTTCGTGTCGATCACCGAAATCATGCGCTCGGCGGGCACGTACCTCTACGGGCGGCGCATGTACGAGACCATGGCCGTCTGGGAGACCGACCCGGCCCTGGCTGCGCAGTCCGACATGACGAGGGAGTTCGCCGACGCCTGGCAGGCCGCGGACAAAGTCGTCTACTCCACCACCCTGTCGACCGTACCCACCGCCAACAGCCGGTTGGAGCGCCACTTCGACGCCGGCGCGGTGCTCGACTTGAAGGCAGAGGCGGGCCGTGACCTCCTCGTGGGCGGCCCGAACCTGGCGGCCCAGGCGTTCAAGGCCGGGCTGGTCGACGAGTGCCACCTCTTCGTCTGGCCCGTCGTCCTCGGTGGGCGCAACCCGGCGCTCCAGGCCGACACGCGCGCCGACCTCGTCCTCCTCGACGAGCACCGATTCAGCAGCGGCGTCGTACGCCTCCGCTACCGCGCGCTGTAGGCGTCGTCCCCAGTGTGGGCGAAGGTGACAATCGCTACCGTGCCTCACCACCTTTCGCACGATGAGCATGGTCCGCCTCGACCTGACCGACGAGCACGAGCCGTTCCCGCACTTCGCGGTTGCGGCCACGCAACGGGCGTGACGCCCCTAGCGACGGGCGGGATCTCGTCCACTGCGCGTGACCACCACCACTCCGGCGGCAGCGAGAAGCCACCAACGACTGTGCAGCGGCCCGGAGCCGAACGTGGGAAACGAGCTCGGCCATCGCATGGCGAGCGCGGCAACTGCGACGGGGACGAGCAGCCCCACGCTCACGCCGGTGGCGCCGGATGTCCTCTCGCCGCGCCGAGCGGCAGCGAATGCCACCGCCAGGGCGATGGCCGCGGCGGCCGTGCCCTCGGGCACGCGATCGGCGAGGTCGGAGGGAAGGCCGGGGCCGGCAGCGACGACGCCGAGTCCGGCGCCGGTGACGAGCGCGGCGACGACAGCGGCGGCGAGCACCCGCACCGCGGCGCGAACGGGCGCGCTCACGGGCATGGCGATCAGCGAGTCGCGGCCCGCATCGTCGACGGCCCACGCCAGGCTGGCACCGGCTCCGAGCACGAGGGCCACGACGGCGGTTCCCACCTCGGTGCCGCCACGTCCGACCGTCACCACCGCAGGCAAGGCGGCCAGGGCGACGGTGGCGGCTGTGGAGCCGAGGTGCGCCGCCTTCGCAGTCGGCCACGCGGCGCGAGCCAGGACCGACACGCTCGGCATCAGCAGTGGCTCTCGGTTCGGCTGGTGATCCTCGAGGCCGGGCCGACCGTCGGGAGGCCGAGCGCAGCCAGCAAGTCGTCGGTCGTGGTCGTGGGCTGCGACCAGCGGGCGAACCCGGCATCGACGATCGCCGCGACCTCGGCCTCGGGGGCGCGCATCAGCGCCCGGGCCGCGGCAAGGTCCTGTGGCGCCCACACGACGGGACCGCACATCTCGGGCCAGGCCAGGCCCAGTTCGAACGCGTCCGATCCTGCGCCCCCGCGGAGGTTGTTGTCGGAGACGCCGGGTTGCTCGACCGTGGCAAGGCCGACGGCGTCGCCCGGGTCGAGGCCGCGGGCGGCGAGCCACAAGGCGACGACCCCCCGCGCTTCGCCGGCGATCACCAACGGCCCGTGGTCGAGGGCGTCGCTCCGTAAGCGAAGGCCAAGCGCGGCAAACGCCACGAGCAACCGGTACTCGAGAAGGGCGTTGTCGGCAGAGGCAAAGCCGATTTCAACCTCGCCCTCGCCGGGCGAAGGCACCCCGGCCGGGAGCAGACGGCGGACCTCGACGGGCAGGTCGCCTTCGGTGCCCCCGAAGCCCTGACGCAGCGTGATCGGCTGCGCCCGAGCGGGGAGCGCCCGGGCCACGGGAGCGACCGCCGCCACGATGCTCGCATGCAGCTCGTTGTAGTCGCGGTACGTGCAGACGTCGACGAGCGCACCGACCCGGTCGCACGCCTGATGCGACGCGGGCCGGGCGATGAGGTCGGCGACATGCCGAGCCGTCTCGGCGTCGGGGCCGGCCGTGCCGAACAAAGCGGCCACCATGGCCACCACGACGCCCACGGCGGCGGCGAGGCGAACCGGCCGGTCGAGTCGATAGCGCGCCATCGCCACCACGGCGACGAGCGCGACAAGCGCCACCAGCCACAGCAGGTACCACCAGGTGGGCGACAGGGAATGGAGCAGTGGCGAGCCGCTGTCGGGGCCGAAGGTCGACAACGCCGACGAGCCGTTCCACCCCGGATCGCCCGCCGTGGCCAGCTTGAGGGAGAGCAGGCCGACACCGACGACGGCGACGACCGGCGCCAGCCCGAACCGCACCCACAACCCCAGCGCGACGCCAAGGCCCACCGCGCCCGCCACGAGCACAGGCCCGGCCAGCAGGAGAGGCAGCGTGTTGATCGAGACGGGGCCGTGGAGGTTGGGGCTGCCCACCACGACAGCGACCCCGTAGACGACGAGGAAGCCGACGAAGATCGTGACCGGCACGATCGCAGTGCGCAGGAGTCCCATGGCGCGCACGACAGGCTCGGTCGGGCACGACTTGAACAGCTCGTCCGACCCGTCTCGCACAGGCCGCGTCACCGCCCGGTGTACGGCGAGGATGGTCATCCCGGCGACGGGGTGGGCGAACCACGGCGTCATGGCGGCCGCCTGATGCCAGACGTCGCCGTTTTCACCGGCGTAGACGACACCGAACATCACGAGGAAGATGGCGAGGAAACCGAGTGCGACGCCGAACCACGGGCTGACGGCGAGTTGGCGCGACTCGGCGCGGCCGAGGGCGGCCGCCACCTGCCATGAGCTACCGGGCGTGCAGAGCACCGGCGCGGCGACCACCGGCGGCGACCACGGCAGCTCGGCGACCGCCGACCGGCGGCCGGAGATGGCGGCGTACAAGAGGAGCGCCCCGATCGGTCCGACGGAGACGAGCGGGAGCACCAGTGAACCGGTGAGGACGCCGCCGACGACCGTCGTCGCCAACACGCCCGCCAGCACGGGAACGAGGCGTTGGGTCACGCCGCGCTTGCTTGCTCGATGGCGCTCCGGCCCGCCAACAGCAGGTAACCGTCTTCGACCGTGGGTTCGACGAGCTGCGCCCCTGCCGGTGGGTCGCCGATGTGGCGAACCTGTCCGTCGGCGGCGATCCACGCCAACTGTGCACCGGCGTCTCGATCTCGTGCGAGCCACACCCGCCCTTCGGCCATCGCTGCCAGTCCTGTCGGGGCACCGGCGTAGCGGATCTTTCCTTCGAGGAGCACGACCACTCGCTGGCAGAGGGCGGCGACATCGTCGGTCTGATGCGTCGACAGCAACACCGTGGCCCCCGCCGCTTGGGTCCCGAGCAGCTCCCGGAAGCGGAGTCGCTGCTCGGGGTCGAGCCCGGCGGTGGGCTCGTCCAGGACCAAGAGCTTCGGGCACCCGATGAACGACTGGGCGATTGCCAAGCGTCGGCGCATGCCTCCCGAAAGCTCGCGGATGCGCTTGTGCATGACCGCGTCGAGGCCGACGAGGGAGAGGACTCGACGCACCTCGTCGTGTCGGGCCTTGCGGTCGGCCCACTCCTTGAGGATGGCGACGTAGTCCACGAACTCGAAGGCGGTGAAGTGATCGTGGAACCCGGGTTCCTGCGGGAGGTACCCGAGCTGCCGCCGCAGCGCCAAGCGATCGTTCCCTGTCGACGGGTCGAGGCCGAACGCATCGACGGTCCCGCCGTCGGCGCGCAGGACGGTGGCGAGGATGCGCAGCAGCGTGGTCTTCCCGGCGCCGTTGGGGCCGAGCAGGCCGTTGACCCCAGGGGCGAAGGCGGCGTCGACGCCGTCGAGGGCGACGGTGGAGCCGAAGCGCTTGCGCAACCCGGTCACGGACACGCCGAGAGATGCGTTCACAGCCTTGCCTCCAAGGTCGAATAACGATCGGCCCGGGCGGCCAAGACGATGCCTGCCCCCACGGTGAGGGCGAGGGCGATCACCTGCCCGGCCGGGGTGAAGAACACTGTGTCGGCGAAGGGGCGGTCGAAGCCGTCGATGTAGCGGACGGCGCCCACCCCGAGCACCCAGGTGGCGGCAAGCGCGCCCACGGCCGCTTCGAGGCGAACCCACGTGCCGAGGGCAAGGCTGCCGAGGGCGACGGCGCAGGCCGGAAGGACCCATCCGAGCGGCGCCGACCCCAACGAGGGCACCGCAATTGCTCCGATGGCGAGGACGGTGAAGGCCAGGACGAGGACGGCCGTGGCCCGACGTAGCGCCAGGCCGGCACCGTGCATGGCGGTGGCCAGTCCGCTCTCGCCCGCGGGGTCGGCGGCGGCGGCAAAGGTGAGGACGACGCCGGCGAGCGGGGCGAGCGGGGCCAGCATGAGGAAGGGGCCTCCGGCGTCGAGGTGGCGGGCGGCCGTCACCGCGAGAGCAGTAAGCCCCACGACTGCCGTGAGGCCGGAGAGGCGAAGTCCGGGCGTCGCCGCCGCCAGCCGGGCCGGGCCGCTCTGGAAGCCGAGAAGCTGGAGGACCGCTTGCAGCAGGGGGACCCGCGGCCGGTCGATGCGATCGGCCACCGCGTCCCAGCTTGCTGCCGTCGACGCCGGCTCGGCGAGGCGCGCCACCTCGGCCCGGCAGCGATCGCAGGAGAGGAGGTGGACCTCGACCGATGCCGCGGTTGCGTCGTCGACGGCGGTTGGATCGTTGGCGAACCGGGCCAGTACCGCGGGGGTGGCGTGCCAGGTGGCGTTGGTCATGCGAGCGCTCCTCGAAGCTCGGCGCGGGCGCGCATCATGCGCGTCTTCACGGTTCCTTGGGGGATGCCCAGGAGGCGGGCGGCCTCGCGGGTCGACAGTCCGTCGAGGACCGTTGCCTGTACGACCACCCGTAGCTCGGGCGACAGGCGCAGCAGGGCTCCCCCGAGATCGCCGTGCTCCACGCCGTACAACACCTGCTCTTCGGCCGCTACGACGACCTCGTCGGACCGGGCGCCGAGCGGCCTGCGGGGCCGGGACCACCGTTGGCGGGTGCGCAACACGGCGACGAGGCGGCGGATGGCGATGCCCCACATCCAGGCCGCGGGCTCGCCTCGCCCGTCCCACCTCGACGCGCCTTTCCATATGGCGACGAAGGTGTCCTGCACGGCCTCGGCGATCACCTCATGATCGGCACAGCGGCGGGCGAGGCGCGAAGTCACCCAGGGGACGTGGCGGTCGTGCAGCTCCCGAAACGCGCCGCGGTCGTTGTCGGCGACCGCCAGCAGGAGTTCCGCGTCCGTCCTCATCACCCTCACTGTCGCGCCGGGCGGCCTCAGCGGTTCTCCCATGGGCGGAGAACCGTTCGGGTGGGAGGACGCGACAGCACCGGTGACCGATCGAAAACCGACCCGGAGGACCGACTACCCAATGGCATCCAACCCGCTGATCCGAACCGCATCGTGCATCGTTGCGGTCGCCGCTGCGATCTTCGTCACCGCAGCATCACCGAGTGGCGCCCTGGCGCCCACCAGCGCCCGCGCCGCGGGCGAGCTCCGCGACCTGCAGACCGCGACTGCCCAGCCCACCGACAACGCCACCGCGCAGGTCACCGCCACCGAGTCCGCCGGGTCGACGACCGTCACCCTCAAGGTGCAGGGCATCGACCACGCCGCAGCAGGCAGCGTCCTCGGCGCGCACGTGCATAGCGGTACGTGCATCGAAGGCAACGGCGCAGCCGCCGGGCCCCACTACAACACCACCGGTGGCCAAGACATCTCCGACGAGACCGAGGTCTGGCTCGACATCACCGTGCAGCCGAACGGCACCGGCTACGCCTCGGCCACCGTGCCGTTCACCATCCCGTCGGGAGCCGCCGGCTCAGTCGTCATCCACGCATTGCACACCGACCACGTCACCGGTGCCGCCGGATCACGCTGGGCCTGCCTCCCCGTCGCCTTCTGAAAACATCGGCGAGGGGTCGCGCCCGGAGCCGCCGCGACCCCTCGCGACATCCGGGCGCAGTCACACCCGACCCCGAACCGAAGTCACCGCGCTTCGACATCGCCTGCAATTCCCACTCTCTTTCCCTGCCCGGGTCGGCCATGACCGCTCACGAGCGCGGCGCATGGGGCGTATGCCACGTCCTGTCCACGGCCAGCGCCCGGTAGGGGATGTCATTACCAACGCCACGCTTTGCCGGTGTCGAGGACTTTCTCATACGCATCTTCGATCGTACGACCGCGAGCATCAGACTCGGCACGGGCGGCCGCCACCGTCGCGTCCTCGGCGGTAGTGCGCCGGTGGCCGCGTCAGCGAGCGGGATAGCGCGAAAGGGGGGTGCTTCGTCGCTGTCGCGGTCCGGCCATGGTTACGCCTTGCCTAAACCTGAGAACAGACAGAAGGACACGCCGGCATACGACCTCGACCAGGCTCACTGGTCAGTGAATCGGGGCGTCCCGTCACCGCCTACGACAGGCTTGCGATGAAGTTGACGCAGACAGCGCGAACGCGTTCCTCCGGAACGCCAAGGCGGAGCGCGCGGACGGCCATCACCACGCCTGGCGCGCGCCGCGCGCCGAACTGGGCCCGCAGGAACTCGAGCCCTCGCTGTGCCGACCCTGCGACCCGTCGGTCGTCGCGCAGCGTCGCTGCGACTTCGTTGATCCGCTCCGCCGGCGTGGTCAGCATGAGGCGGTAGACATCGGAGGCGTCCTTGTCGATCAGCCGGTCCGGTCTCGTCGACTGCTCGAGGCGATCCTGGATCTTGTGCGCCTTTGCGATCAAGAGTGCGGTCGGTCCGGCAACTCGGCTGTCGATGGCCCGGGCATCCTTCGGCTCTAGTGCCTTTATCGTGAGCACGTCGTTGTCGAGGATCGCCGCTTCGAGACCCACCGCCTTGCGCGCTGCCCGCTTGCCGTGGAGCCCGAGGCGCGCCCCTCGGCTGCCTCCGGGCGGCGCGATGCCCTCGGGAACGATGAGGTCGACGGGGATGTCGATCACCTCGCCGTCGACTTCCACGGTTCGAGTCCAGACGCCGGGCTGCTCTACTCCCATCGGCCCCAGCGCGTGACCGAACCGAACCCCCATGACGTCTTCGAGCAGCGGAATGTCGGTGAGGCGATCGCTGTCGACGGCCAGGTCGCCGTCGGTCGTGTACTCCGCAACGCCGACGTTCGTTGCCCCGGATCGGAGATAGACAGCTTGCGCGCCGACGACGACGATCGCATCGCGGTGCTCAGCGAGGTCTTCAAGAGCGTCGAGCAACACTCGCCGGGCCGCGACGTAATAGGGATCGGCACTCATCGGCGACGCTCCCGGTAGGCCGCCAGCGAGGGATACTGCCAGGCGTCGGTGTTCGCCTGCATCCACTCAAGCAGCGCGTCGCCTTCAGACGGCATCCGTCCGCTCCCCCCGAGGCAGTCGACAGCGAGCTGCGGCAGGTTGACGAACTGAACGCCGTCGGCGGCCCACGTGTCCTCGACGACTCGATCGTTGGACGGCCAGAGCAATGCGACTTCGGCGGCTTCGTCGGCGGGGAGCAGCCCCAGTTCCTTCTCGATGTCTTCGAACTTCGGAAGCGCCCCGCCCGGGACGAGGTACATCACGAGTAGCGCAGGGGCGGCGATCGGTGCCTTTCGGACGGCAGCGAATGATCCGGTGACAACGACCGTGTTGCCAACCGTCGAGCGAGGCAGCGACTCGAACACGGCCCGGGCACCGTTCGGAGCGAAATACGTCCGGGTAGTGTTTGCGCGGAACAAGTCGACCGACTGGCCCCGCTGTCGCAGCATCGCCAGCCACTCGACCGCTTCGACCGGTCCTCGCGGGTCCCGGCGGATCAGCGCCTCGTCAGCGAGGCGGTCAAGGACCCGGCTCACGTAACCACGACTGATCCCGGTCGCCTCCTCGATGTCGTTGACGCCATAGGGCGGGACCACCTCGGCGACGAAGCGGACGACTCGACCGACCTTCACGCCGGAGAGCCCTACGACCCGCTTGGACGTCTTGTCCGACGGCCGTCGATCCGCGCCCGCCGTCTCCACGAAAATCGGTGGCTGCTGCATCACGAGGCGAATGTTGCCGGTGAGGTCGAGGTAGCTGATGTCCTCCTCAGCCAGCCGCTGGCGGGTTCGGGGTGAGAGGAAGTCGCTGACGAGCAGGATGGCGCGGGAGCCAGCTGCTTCTCGGAGCCGGCGGGTCAGGCCCCCGAGCAGACGCTCGACATCGGCTGCAGCGAAGCCGGGTTTGGCCTCGACGATGGCGCTGCCCATCCCCATCCCGCCTTGGGTGCTGAACGCGAACAGGGCGTCGCCTTCCCCCGTGCCCGCGCCCTGGCCCGCAGCGCGCTCAACCGTCCAGCCCGGCGGCAAGCGCGAGGCCAGTAGTTTCAGGGCCGCTTCAACTAGGTCGGCTGCTTGTCTCACAACCACGCTCTGAGTTTACAGGCAACTCAGATGAGTTTCGCAAGATTCTTAGTTTCCCGCTTTGAGAAAGTGGCCGTCCTGCGAAACAACAGCGGTCCGGCCACCACGAAGTACGCCACCACCAATCGGCAGGCACCCGAAGACGGTCGACGTGCGTGAAGACGTGATCCTCGACAGTGCAGCCCTGGCTGGAGAGGATGTTCGATGCAGACCACATCGACACCACGCTGGCCGCGCTCGTGGCTGCGATTGAGGAGGGCAGCGACGACTAGCAGGACGCGGAGGCCGATCAGCGGGCGCGGGACACCATCGACCGCTGCAACGCGCGGCTGGTGAGCTACAAGGCCGCGTGAGACGAGGGTGGGGACGCAGCCGTCATCGGCAAGTGGATCGCGGAACGTCGGCGGAACGGGCCATCGCCACCCAATTGCTCGCCGCTGTAGTCGGACGGCCCGCTCGTAGCGACCTGTCCGCAGCGGGCGAAGCCGGTAGCCCTGATCGGTCATTGCGGGCTGCTGCGGCCGCCTTGGGGGGATGCTGACGCCGCAGAGCGCAACCGCCTGCTGGAGCAACTTGGCATCCACATGCGGTTCGATCCCGACGCCAGGTGCGTGCGGGTTACAGGCGAGGTTCCATGTAGGAAACCGTCGTGTCGGAGGGGGGACTTGAACCCCCACGCCCTTGCGGGCACTAGCCCCTCAAGCTAGCGCGTCTGCCTATTCCGCCACTCCGACGTGGTCACACCGGCGGACCGGCGCGGTCGGTCACTTTAGCGCGGTCGGCTTCGTCCTCTGCTGGCGTCGGGCGCTTCGCCGAACGGCGGGCGGGGCGCAGTCGAACGCAGGCGTCGAGGCCGCCGCCGGGCGCCTCCAAGAGTTCCACCTCTCCCCCGTCGGCCACCACCAGTTGCCGCACGATCGCCAACCCGATGCCGAAGCCGCCGATCGACGAACCGGCGTCGCCAGCTGCGTGCCAGAACCGGTCGAACGCCGCCGCCCGCCGCTCGGGCGCCATGCCGGGGCCTTCGTCGACCACGTGCACCTCGATCCACTCGTCGACAACCTTTGCCGTCAGCGTCACCGTCCGGCCCGCGGGTGAGACCTCGACGGCGTTGGCGATCAGGTTGTCGAGCACCTGCTCCAGGTTGCCCGGCGCTGCCGAGGCGACGACGCCGTCGGCGGCTCGGTCGACCAGCGACACCTCCCGCTCCTCGGCCAACGGCGCCCAGGTTGTGCGCCGGTCGTGGAGCACGCCAGCCACATCGACAGGCACGCAGTTCGACGGCCGGTGCTCGGCTCGGGCCAACTCCAACAATCCGTTCACCAACCTCGACAGCCGGTGCACCTCCGCCAACGCGCCCTCGACGTCCTCGCGTGCCCGTTCCGGCACATCCCCTTGCAACACCTCCAACCGCAACCGCAACGCGGCCAGCGGCGTGCGCAACTGGTGCGACGCGTCGGCCACGAACGCCCGCTGGGCATCGACCAAGCGTTCCAACTTGGCCGCGGTGGCGTTGAACTCCTCGGCCAACAACCGCAGCTCCGACGGCCCGTCGGGCACCGGTGCCCGGGCGTCGAGCTCGCCCTCCCCCAAGCGCGACGCCGCCGCTTCGAGCTCTCGCAACGGCTGGGTCACCGCCCGCGCCAACCGCAACGACAACAAGGTTACGAACCCCAACACCACCAGCCCCACGCCCGCCAACACTGCCCACGTGCGCACGATGCGCTGCTGCATCACCGACGCCGGGTACGTGATGCGGACCACGCCACGCAGCTCGTTGCCGCTGACCACCGGCACGGCGACGTACAGCAGCTCGGTGTCGAGCGTGTCGGACCGTCGGAACCCCCGCACCTGCTTGCCTTCCAACGCCCCGGCCACCTCCGGCCTGCCGGCGAAGTCACGGGGACCGGGTGCGAGCGGGTCGGAGTCGGCCAGCAGGGTGCCTTGGCGGTCGACCACCACCGCCCGCCCACCGGTCGTCGCCTCGTAGCGGTCGACCACCCCTTGCAACTCGGCGTGGCGCCCCTCCTCCAACGACTCCTCCACGTGCAGGGCGATCGTCAGCGCGTCGCGTTCCACACCGGCGATGAGGTTGCTGCGCTCGAAGCGGGCGAAGGTGGCGCCCAGCGGCACCTCGAGGATCACCAGCATGAAGGCGGTGACCGACAGGTAGCCGATCAGCAGGCGCCGGGTCACGGCACCGCTTGCAGCCGGAAGCCCACGCCCCGCACCGTCTCGATCCAGCGCGGGTCACCGAGCTTCTTGCGGATGGCGGCCACGTGCACGTCGAGCGTCTTCGTCGGCCCGTAAGACGGCTGGCCCCACACCTGCTCCATGATCTGCTGACGCTCGTACAACGCCCCCGGGTCCTGGGCCAGCAACGACACCAGGTCGTATTCCTTGGGCGTGAGGTCGACGACCTCGCCGTTCACGGCGATGCGCCGGGTGCGCCGGTCGATCGTCATCGACCCGATCGACATCGGCCCGTCGGCGCGCTCGCGCGGCGCCCGCCGTCGGGTGACCGCTCGCATCCGGGCCACGAGCTCACGGAACCCGAAGGGCTTGACCACGTAGTCATCCGCGCCGAGCTCCAGCCCCACCACCCGATCCACCTCTTCCGATCGAGCCGTCAGCACGATGATCGGCACGTCGGACCGCGCCCGCATGCGCCGGCACACCTCGTAGCCGTCGATGTCGGGCAGCCCGAGGTCGAGCAGCACGACATCGGGCTCCTCGGCGTCCAGCGCCGCGCCGCCGGTGGCCACCCGCTCGACCGAAAAACCCTCTCGTTCGAGGCCCTTTGCCAACGGTTCGGCAATGGCGTCGTCGTCTTCGACGATGAGCACCCGCACCTCACTACGGTCGCACATCCCGACGGGGGTGCCGTGCGACCTTTGCCAAGGCTTTGCCGTTCCTTGGTTCCATTTCCCCGGCGAGAAGCCGACGATGAAGCCATGACTCGCGAACGGCCCCTCAACCGCCGGACCGCACTGGCGACTGCCGGTGCCGTCGCGGCAACGGCGCTGACTGCCGCCCTGGCCGTGGGCGCCAACTTCGGGCTCTTCGGCATGGCAGGCAACAGCGACAACGTCGGCACCTTCACGCCGCTCTCGTCGGAGGACACCACCTCGACCACCGAGCCCGAGGTCGAAGTCGAGACACGGGTCGTCGAAGTCGGCGAGTCGACGGCGACCACCACCCTGACGCCGACCACGATCGACGACGGCAACGGCGCAGGCACGACGCCGACCACCGCGCCACGCCGCACGAGGACGACGACGTCGACCACCATCGACGACCACGGCGGTGACGACGCCCGCAGCGACAACTCCGGGCCCGGCAGCACGAACAGCGGCCGCAGGAGCGGAGACGACGACCGCAGCGGCTCGGGCGGCGGCGGGTCGGATGACGACTGACGACGTCGAACGGCAACGCCCGTCGGCCGAAGACCGGCGGGCACAATTGGCTCGGCTGCGGGCGGAGCGGGCCGAGCCGACACCCACCGGCGCTGAGACGAATTCCGCCGACGATGTCGCAGAAGTCGCGCGCCGCCGCGCGACTTCTGCGAAACCGACGAAGCGGCGGCATGCCGCGGCGGCGGCGCGGATCGTGGTGGCGGGAGCCAGCGCGTCGGCGACGTTCGGGTTGATGACGGCGATGGCCGCCGCCGAGCGTCCCCAGCAGGAAGTGCACCTGGTGGAGGCGGAACCTGCCCCGGCACCGGCGCCGCCGCCCCGCCGCAAGATCGTCGAGATCGTGATCGTGCAACGCACACAAGTGCCGTCGGCCGCCGCTGCTCCCGCCACGACGGCGCGGCCGGCGGCGCGGCCGTCCGCTTCGGCACCCGCCAAAACGGCCGCCGCGCCCAAGCCCAAGCCTGCCCCCAAGCCCAAGGCGGTCACTCGTTCCGGTGGTAGCTGAACGCACCTTCCGCGCCATGGGCACGACCTGCCACGTGATCGTCCGCTCCGGCGGCGAGCGCCACCTCGACCGCGCCCAGCAGCACATCGAAGACCTGGAAGCCAAGTGGAGCCGCTTCCGGCCCACCAGCGAGCTCTGCCGCCTCAACGCCAACGCGGGCCGCACCTGCGTCGTCTCCAAAGCGACCCGCGACGTCGTCGCCAAGGCCGTCAACGCGTGGCACATCACGGACGGCCTCTACGACCCCACCGTGCTCCCCGCCCTCCGCGCCGCGGGCTACACCCGCTCGTTCGACCCCGGCCTCCCCGCCCCCGACTACGAACCCACGCCCTCGCCCGGTTGCGCCGACATCGCCGTCGGCACCACAACCGTCACCCTCCCCCCGCACGTCGCCCTCGACCTCGGCGGCATCGGCAAGGGCTATGCCGCCGACCTCGTGGCCGCCGACTTCGACGACGACTGCTGCATCAACATCGGCGGCGACATCCGCGTACGAGGTACCGACTGGGTCGTCGCCGTCGAAGACCCCGACGACCTGAGCAACGACCTCACCACCGTCACCCTCGACGACAACGCCGTCGCCACCACCAGCCGGGCCAAGCGGCACTGGGGCGACGGCACGCGGCACCACCTCATCGATCCCCGTACCGGCGCGCCCGCGGCAACCGACACCGTGGCGGTCACCGTCACCGCACCGGAAGCGTGGCAAGCCGAGACACAGGCGAAAGCGGCCTTCCTTCGATCATGAACGACAAGCTCTGGTGGTACGTCGCCCGCGCCGGCGGGCTCACCTCGTGGTGGTTGCTCACCGCGGCCATTCTGTGGGGACTGCTCCTGTCCACTCGCATCACCACGGGCAAGCCGACCAAGCCGTGGCTGCTCGACCTCCACCGCTTCCTCGGCGCCCTCTCGCTCGTCTTCACCGGCGTGCACGTGCTCGGCCTGGTGGCCGACAGTTGGGCGCAGTTCGGCTGGGCCGAGACGTTCGTGCCCATGGCCTCGCAGTGGCGGCCGGGGCCGGTGGCCTGGGGTGTGGCCAGCCTCTACGTGCTCGTCGCCGTCGAAGTCACCAGCCTGTTCATGCGCCGCATCCCCCGCCGGTGGTGGCGGCGCATCCACGCCACCAGCTTCCTGCTGTTCGTCACGGCGACCATCCACGTCTTCACCGCGGGCACCGAGGCCCGCAACCCCGCCGTGCAAGGCACCGGCCTGCTCATCGCCGCCTGCTTCGTCTTCCTCGCCGTCTACCGACTACTCGGGCCGCGCCAGCCACACCGCGGCGCCGTCGAACGTGCCGGCCGCGGTGAGCGCCAGCCCCCGCACCCGCGACGAGACGACCGTGTGCAAGTGGAACTGGGCCACGGGGATGACGGGCAGCGTCTCCATCACGGCGCGCTCGGCGGCCCGGAACAACTCGGCGCGCCGAGCGGCGTCGGGCTCGGCCCGAGCGGCCCGCAGCTGCTCGTCGACGGCGGGGACGGAGAACCCGGTGAGGTTGTTGGGCGACCCGCTGAGGAACAGCGGCGGCAGGAAGTCGTCGGCTGAGGGGTAGCGGGCGATCCACCCCAAGCGGAACAGCTCCTGCTGCCCGCTCACGGCGTAGTCCTTGTAGTCCTTGAGCGACTTGGGGGCCAACACCAGGTTGATGCCGATCTCGGCCAGCCCCGCCTGCATGGCCTTGGCCACCGCCGCCTGGGCCTCGTCCTCGTCGTAGCCCAGTTGCACTTCGGGCGGCGGCGCCTCACCGAAGACCTCTGTGACCAACGCCTTGGCTCGGGTGGGGTTGTACTTGCACCGCTCGCCGCAGGCGTCCTCCTGCGAGCCCGCCACCCCGGCCACCACCACGCCCTCGGTCGGCGTCACCGTCGAGCCGTACACCGCCCGCACGATCGAGCGCCGGTCGATGCCTCGTACGATCGCCTCACGGAAGCGGGGGTCGGCCAGCTTGGGCGACTTGAGGTTGAACCCGTAGAACAACTCGGCCAGGTAAGGACGGAAGGCGTCTCGGCCGTAGCGCCGGGCCGCGGTGTCGACCTGCTCGGGCGGGACTGACGCCACGTCGAGCTCGCCGTCGACGAAGTCGCTGTAGCCGCCCGCCACGTCGGGCACCTGCACGAAGTCGATGCCGTCCAACAAGGCCCGCCCGCCCGGCACCGCAGCCAACGACACCACGTCGTCGCGCCGTGCCTTCATGGCGAAGGGGCCGCTGCCCACGGGCGCATCGGCGAACGCTGGCGCGGGCGCGGGCGCTTCCACCGCTTCCCTGGGCACCACGCCGAACACCGGGCTGCTCAACACCAGCGGCAACGCCGACCACGGCTGGTCGAGCGAGATGTGCACCACGTCGGCCGCCGGTGCCGTCACGCCGGCCAACTCGGGCGTGGTGGCCTGCACGGCAAACGCCGAGTAGCCGGTCACCAACGACAACAGGTCGGAGCCGGGGGAACCTGAGCCCGGCTTGGCGATGCGCTCCAACGTGTACTTCACGTCGGCTGCCGTCAGCGCCCGTCCGTTGGCGAACGTGGCACCCGGTCGCAGGAAGAAGTCCCACTGGCGCAGGTCGGCCGATGCCTGCCAGCGGGCGGCCAAGGCAGGAGCCGCATCCGTGGTGGCGGGGTCGAACACGGTGAGGCTGTCGAAGAGCTGGTCGGCCACCAGGAGCTGGTCGACCGAGCGGGCCTGGGCCGGGTCGAGCGATCCCAGCGTGGCCACGCCGACCCGCAGCACGCCCCCACGCTGGGGCGGTGCAGGAACGTCAGGCCCCGAGCCGCCCTTGTCGTCGTCGCCCGTGCACGCACCCGACACCAGCACAGCCGCCAACACGGCGGCGACCCACGTTCGCACCTAGACGACTTGGGCGATCTCGGCGAAGTGGCACGCGGACGGGTGCCCTTGCCCGCGGTCGACCAGCGGCGGCTCTTCCACGGCACAGATCTCCTGCGCCTTCCAGCACCGGGTGCGGAACCGGCAGCCCGACGGCGGATCGACCGGGCTCGGCACGTCGCCCTGCAACACGATGCGCTTGCGCCGCCGTTCCGCCTTGGGGTCGGGCAGCGGCACGGCGGAAAGCAGTGCCTGGGTGTAGGGGTGCGAGGGCCGTTCGTAGATGTCTTCGCGGGTGCCGATCTCCATGACCTTGCCCAGGTACATGACCGCCACCCGGTCGGAGATGTGGCGCACCACGGAGAGGTCGTGGGCGATGAACAGGTAGGCCAGACCCAGCCGCCCCTGCAGCTCTTCGAGCAGGTTGACCACGCCCGCCTGGATCGACACGTCGAGCGCGGAAACCGGCTCGTCGAGCACGATCACCTTGGGCTCCAAGGCCAGGGCGCGAGCCACGCCCACGCGCTGGCGCTGGCCACCGGAGAACTCGTGCGGGTAGCGGTTGCCGTGCTCGGGGTTGAGGCCCACCAGCCCCAGCAGGTCGCGCACCTTGGCGGCCCGGTTGCCCTTGTGCAGCCCGTGGATCACCAGCGGCTCGGCCACGATGTCGTTGACCGTCATGCGCGGATTGAGCGAGGCGTAGGGATCCTGGAAGACAATCTGGATGTCGCGGCGCGCCCGGCGCAGGTCACGGGCCGACATCGCGGCCATGTCGGTGCCCTGGAAGCGAACGGTGCCCGACGTCGGGTCGTGGAGGCGGAGGATGGCCCGGCCCGTGGTGGACTTGCCGCACCCCGACTCGCCCACGATGCCCAACGTCTCGCCCGGGTAGAGGTCGAACGACACCCCGCACACGGCGTGCACCTGGCCGGTGACGCGGCGCAGGATGCCCCTGCTCGTCACCGGGAAGTGCTTGACCAGGTCGCGCACCTCGAGGATGGGCTCGCCCGTGCGAGCCTCGCCCGACGATGCCGCTTCGGTGGCAGTCATGCGCCCTCACTCGAGCCGGTGACCACGTCGTCGACGGTGGCGACCTCGAACACGGAGTCGGCCCGCACGTCGCCCGCCAGTTCCTCGGCGTAGTGGCAGGCCGCCCGATGGCCTGCACCCTCGATCGGCCGCAGCAGGGGCTCCACGTCGTCGCAGTTGGCCCGGGCCATGGGGCAGCGCGGCGTGAACGGGCAGCCCGGCGGCAGGTTGATCAACGACGGCGGCGCCCCCTTGATCGGCGTCAAGGTGTCGCCCTCCACGTCGAGGCGGGGCAACGAACCCAACAGGCCGAGCGTGTAGGGCATGCGCGGCGAGTAGTAGATGTCGTCGACGGTGCCGATCTCGACGGGCTTGCCCGCGTACATCACCAGCACTTCGTCGGCCATGCCCGCCACGACGCCGAGGTCGTGGGTGATGAGCACGATGGCGGCGCCCGTCTCGTCCTGCGCCTTTTCCAACGTCTCCAAGATCTGCGCCTGCACGGTCACGTCGAGGGCGGTGGTGGGCTCGTCGGCGATGATCACGTCGGGGTCGTTGGCCATGGCCATGGCGATGACGGCCCGCTGGCGCATGCCGCCCGAGAACTCGTGCGGGTAGTTGTCGACCCGTTCCTTGGCGTTGGGGATGCCCACCAGTTGCAACAGGTCGACGGCACGGTCCCTGGCCGCCTGCTTGTCGACGTCGTGGTGGGCCCGGACCGCCTCGGCCAGCTGCCACCCCACCGTGTAGACCGGGTTGAGCGACGTCATGGGGTCTTGGAAGATCATGGCGATCTCCTTGCCCCGCACCGACGTGAGGTCCTTGTCGCGCAGGCCCAGCAGCTCCTTGCCCTTGTAACGGACCGAGCCGCCAATGCGGGCCGTCTTGGGCAGGAGGCCCATGACGGCAAGGGAGGTGACGGACTTGCCCGAGCCCGACTCCCCCACGATGGCCAGCACTTCGCCGGGGTCGAGCTCGAAGGTCACGCCGCGCACGGCCTGCACCACCCCGTCGTGGGTGGCGAACTCGACGGTGAGGTCCTCGACCTCCAGAACGGGGGTGGTCACGGCTAGGCCCGCACTTGGTTCTGCGTCGGGTCGAAGGCATCACGAAGGCCGTCACCGACGAAGTTCACGGTGAGGGCGATGATGATGATGAACAAGCCCGGGAAGTAGAACAGCCACGGCCGGGTCTCGGCCGCCTGCGCGCCTTCCGACACCAACAGGCCCAGCGACGTGTCGGGCAGGCGTACGCCGAGGCCGAGGTACGACAGCGCCGTCTCGGTGAGGATGGCCAAGGCGACCGAGATGGTGGCGTTGACGATGATCGGCCCCACCGCGTTGGGCAGCAGGTGGCGGAAGATGATGCGCCGGTTCCCCGCCCCCAGCGCCCGCGCCGCTTCCACGAACTCCTTCTCCCGCAACGACAAGAACACGCCGCGCACCACCCGGGCTATCTGGGTCCACACCAGCCCGGCGATGACGATGGAGAGGAACACCCAGCCGTTGGCCCGGTTGGCGAAGCGGTTCGACAGCAGGGCGTAGATGGCGAACGACGGCACGGTGAGCACCAGGTCGGTGAAGCGCATGAGCACGTTGTCGACCAGGCCGCCGTAGTAGCCCGCGATGGCCCCCATGAGGGTGCCGAAGGTGGTGGAGAGGAAGGCGACCAACAAGGCGATCGTCACCGAGCGCTGGGCTCCGCGCAGCACCTGGGCGAAGGTGTCGTGGCCGATGCCGTCGGTGCCGAACGGGTGCTTCCACGACGGCGCCGAGGAGTACTCGTCGCTGATCTCGGCGAACCCGTAGGTCCAGAACCGGCCGCCGAACAACGACAGCAGGATCACGAAGACCAGCACCAAGAGGCTGGCCACGGCCAGCTTGTGCGAGAGGAAGCGGCGCAAGACCATCTTCCACTGGCTGCGGGCTTCGACGGTGAACTCGCGCTCGGGCCTCGCCGTGGGCTGCACCCCGCCGCCCACGCCGGCCGGGGCGGGAACGCCGCCGCCGAGGCCCTCGCCCGTGGTGACGTCGGAAGCGTCAGGCATATCGAATCCTCGGGTCGAGGACGCCGTAGAGCACGTCGGCGATCAGGTTGAACAACACGACCGCCACCGCCGTGACCATGAGCCAGGCCAGCACGATGTTGGGGTCGTAGGTGCGGATGCCTTCGATGAGCATGTCGCCCATGCCCTTCCAGGCGAAGACCTCTTCGGTGATCACCGCCCCGCCGATGAGCTGGCCGAAGTCGATGGCCACGACGGTGGTGATGGGGATCAGGGCGTTGCGCAAGGCATGCCGGACCATGACCCGGCGGGGCCGCAACCCCTTGGCCCGGGCCAAGCGCAGGTAGTCGCTGTTGAGCACGTCGAGCATCGACGAGCGCTGGAAACGGGACCAGCCGGCGAAGTAGATCAGCGCCAGGGTCAGCACGGGCAGGACCATGTGCCCGGCCGAGTCGCTGAGGCGGTCGAAGAAGTTGCCCTGCAGGTTCGGCGTCTCGTGCCCCACCGTGTAGATGTAGGTGTCGCCGAGGAGCCGGTTGAGCCGGATGGCCAGGAACAGCTTCAGTAGCAAGGCCAACCAGAACACGGGCATGGATAAGAAAAGGAACCCCGTGAAGGTCGCTGCGTAATCACCCGCCGAGTACTGCTTCACGGCGCTGAACACGCCCACGGTGATGGCGAGGACCAGCGCCAGCGCGATGGCCGCCAGGACCATGCGCAGGGTGATCTTCAGCCGGTCCCACAGCATGGGGCGCACTTCGCGACCGTCGATGGCCCGGCCCATGTCGCCCTTGACGAAGCCCTTGAGCCAGATGGTGTAGCGCTCCGGCGCGGATTTGTGGAGGTTGAGCTGTGTGCGGCGCAACTCGATGACCTCGGGCGGGGGCGGAGGGTTGCGCCCCTGGAGGTCGGACAACGGGTTGCCTGAGTTGGCCACCAGCGTGAAGACGATCACGGACGACAGTGCAAGGACGAGCACCGAGCCCAACAGCCGTCGAACTACGAATCCGAGCATCTGCACCCCGAGTGTAGGCACTCACGGACGAAACGAGGGGCCGGCGAACCGGCCCCTCGTTCAGCTTGCTTCAGTGCTGTGCTACGACCCGTCCGGAGACTAGGCCGCCTGCTTCTTGCCGATTTCGACGGCGTTCCAGAGCGGACCCTCGGTCGTCGCGTTGTCGCGAATGTTGCCGTAGGTATCGCGGTAGGGCAGGAACGTCGGCTTGGCGTACAGCGGGATGGTGGCCAGGTCGGCCCACACCTGCTTGTCGATCTCCTGCGACAACCGGATGCTCTCCTTCGAGTCCGGGGTCGAGATCGCCTTGTTGAACATCTCGCCGACCTGGGCGTTCTCGTACTTGCCGTAGTTGGAGTCGCCACCAGGCGAGAAGATCGCCTTGTTGGAGCTCACGGTGAACGGCGTGCCGACCCAGGCGAACAGCGCGATGTCGAAGTTGCCGGCCGAGATCTCGTCGAACACCGCCGAGCCGGGGACGTTGGCAATTGTGATGTCGATGCCGACTTCCTTCAGCTGGGCCTGGATCAACTGCTCGGTCTGCTCACGGAGGGCGTTGCCGCCGGTGGTCGAGATCCGCAGGGACAGCTTCTTGCCGCCCTTTGCGTAGATCCCGTCCGTACCCTTGGTGTAGCCCGCCTTCTCTAGGGCCCCGGTGGCCTTGGTGACGTCACGCTTGTGGTACTCCTGGCCGTGGGCCTCGTAGTCCGGCTGGCCGGTGAGCCAGATGCGGTTGTCGAGGCGCTGGCCCCGCTCGTCGAACTGCTTGACGGTGCGGGTCACGATGTCGTCGCGGTTGAGGCCCCAGGCGATGGCCTGGCGCACTTCCTTGACGCCCAGGTGCTCGTTCTTGAAGTTGAAGTCGATGTGCTCGTAGCTCAGGCCGTAGTTGATCTCGCTCTTGATGCCGGGGATGGCCTTCACCCGCTGCACGAGGTCGATCTGCGGCTGCGGATAGGCGAGGTCGATCTCCTTGTTCTCCAGCGCCTGCGGCACGGTGGCGGCGGTGAGGCCGAATCGCACGAGGATGCTGTCGAGGTTCGGCTTCGGGCCCCACCACTTCTCGTTGGGCACGAGCGTCAGGCTCTGGTCCTTTGTGTAGGACGCGATCTTGAAGGGACCGCCCGACCAGGTCGGGGGGTTGGCCAGGCCGGTGTTCCAACCACCGGGGACCGTCTTCATGATGTGAGCCGGAAGCATGTTGGCGAACAGCGACTTCCACTCGGCAAAGGGTGTGGTGAACACGACGGTGACGGTCTTGCCGCCGTCGGAGCCGGTGACCGACTCGACGTTCTCGTAGCCCGTCTTCGACGCGATGTCGATTGTGGCGTCCTTGCCGTTCTGGTTCTGCCACATGTAGATGAAGTCGTCGGCCGAGATCGGGGTGCCGTCGGACCACACGGCTTCCTTCTTGATCTTGTAGACGACCGTCTGCGGCGTGTCCTTGGTCTGCTCGGCGGAATCGAGCAGGTTCTTGTCCATCACCACTTCGAAGTTCGGCAGGGCGCGGAAGGCCTGCGGGTACACGTTGATCACGATGTACTGCAGCGACGCCTTGTTGTCCTTCGAGGTGAGGTTGTTGAATCCGCCCACCTGCTGGTCGGACGCGTAGGTGATCGTGCCGCCCTTCACGACCTCGGCTTGATCACCGCCGCCCTGCCCCGCGCCGTTGTCGTCGTCGTCGCCCCCGCCACAGGCCGCTGCGACCAGGGCCAGACAGCTGACCAGGACGAGCAGCCGGGCTTTCGCTCCTCTGCGTTGCACGAGTGGAACCTCCTTGTCCCGGGGGCTTGGGTCCCTACCGGGTGGGTGTAGTCGCCGATGTGGTCATTGCAGCCGTATCGCCAGTAGCACGGTGGTGAAAGCGAAGATGACAGCGGTTGCCACCGTGATCCGGTCGAGGTTGCGTTCCACCACGGTGGAGCCGGCCGCAGCACTTCCGACCCCGCCGCCGAACATGTCGGACAAGCCGCCGCCTCGCCCGCTGTGAAGCAGGATCAAGAGGATCAGCAGCAAAGACACGATGACATGGATGACGACGATCACAGCCGTAAGCACTAGGTCCGCTCTCCTTCCCCTGGCGGGACCGGTCGGAATGTAGCAGCAGCGACGCGCGATTAGGCGTCGCGGTACTGCACGATTGGTGCGAACTCCGCGGGATCGAGGCTGGCGCCGCCCACCAAAGCGCCGTCGATGTCGGGCTGCGCCATCAGTTCGGCGATGTTGGAGGGCTTCACGGAACCGCCGTACTGCACCCGCACGGCGGCCGCCGCAGCGTCGCCGAAGGCCCCCTGCACGACCGTGCGAACCCGGGCGCACATGGCCTGGGCGTCCTCCGCCGTGGCCGTGCGGCCGGTGCCGATGGCCCAGATGGGCTCGTAGGCCACCACGAGCCCGGCCACCTGGTCGGCCGACAGCCCGGCCAGGCCCGCTTCCACCTGCGCCGCGACCTTCTCCTCGGCGCCGCCTGCCTCGCGTTCTTCCAACGTCTCGCCTACGCAGAGGATGGGCGTCATGCCGTTGGCCAGGACCGCCTTCACCTTCTTGTTGGCCGTCTCGTCGGTCTCGCCGAAGAGCTGGCGCCGTTCGGAGTGGCCCACGATGACGAGCACCACGTTGAGCTTGGCCAACATGCCCGGGCTGACCTCGCCGGTGAAGGCGCCCTTGTCTTCCCAGTGGCAGGTCTGGGCGCCCAGCAGGACGGGGATGCGATCGGCGTCGAGCACCGTCTGCACCGAGCGGATGTCGGTGAACGGCGGGTGCACCGACACGTCGACCGCTTCGTAGTCGTCCTTGGTCAAGGCGTACGACAGCTTCTGCACCATCTGGATGGCTTCGAAGTGGTTGTGGTGCATCTTCCAGTTGCCGCTGATGATCGGCTTACGACCGGGCATTGGGTGCTCCTCGCAGTGCGGCCAGGCCGGGCAGGTCGCCCTGCTCCAGGAACTCCAGCGACGCGCCGCCGCCGGTCGACACGTGGCCCACTTCGTCGTCGAGGCCGAACTTGGCCAGCGCCGCCGCGCTGTCGCCGCCGCCCACGATGGTGAAGCCCGAGCAGTCGGCCACCGCTTGGGCCACCGCCGCGGTGCCCGCCGCGAAGCGGGGATCTTCGAACACGCCCATGGGCCCGTTCCAGAACACCGTGCGCGCCTCGTTGACCTCGTCGCCGAACTCCGCCGCGGTACCCGGGCCGATGTCGAGGGCCTTCCACCCGGCCGGGATGGAGCGGCCGAACTGGCGCACCTCGCCGCCTGCGCCGGGGTTGCCGATCTCGCCGCCGGGGCCGAGGGCCACCACGTCGGACGGCAGCAGGATGCGAGCGCCCGTGTCGAGCAGCTTGCGGCACGTCTCGACCTGGTCCTCTTCGAGCAGCGAGTCGCCCACCTCGTGGCCCAGGGCCTTGAGGAAGGTGAAGCACATGCCGCCGCCGATGACGAGGGCGTCGCAGCGTTCGAGCAGGGCCGTGATCACCCCGAGCTTGTCGGACACCTTGGAGCCGCCGAGCACGGTGACGAACGGGCGCTTGGGGTTGTCGAGCAGGCCGCCGAGGATCTCGACTTCTTTGGCCAACAGGCGCCCGGCCGCGCTGGGCAAGCGGGCGGGCGGGCCGACGATCGAGGCATGCGCCCGGTGGGCGGCGCCGAAGGCATCGTCGACGTAGGCGTCCATGCCTTCGCAGAGCGTGTCGACGAAGGCGGGGTCGTTGCCCTCTTCGCCGGCGTCGAAGCGCAGGTTCTCCACGAGCTCCACGCCCGGGGCCAGCTCGGCCAAGCGAGCGCGCACCGGGTCTATGGCGTACTTGGGATTGGCTGTGCCCTTGGGACGGCCCAGGTGGCTGCACGCCGTGACCTGTGCCCCGCGCTCCTGCAGCCATGTGATGGTCGGCAGGGCAGCGCGGATGCGCAGGTCGTCGTCGATGCGCCCGTCGGTCAGCGGGACGTTGAAGTCGGCCCGGAGGAGGACTCGCTTGCCGCTGACGTCGGGAAGGTCTTCGAGTTGCGGGACCGGGGCGACCACTACTTGTTGGCGCCGCCGACGATCACGGCGAGGTCGACCAAGCGGTTGGAGTAGCCCCACTCGTTGTCGTACCAGCCGAAGACCTTGACCATGTTGCCCAACGCCATTGTGAGCTTGGCGTCGTAGGTGCAGCTGGCGGGCGAGCCCACGATGTCGGAGCTGACGATCTCGTCCTCGGTGTAGACGAGCACCTTGGAGAGCGGCCCGTCGGCGGCCGCGGCCCGGAAGGCCTCGTTGACCTCGTCGACGGTGACCTCGCGGCCGAGGATGCCGGTGAAGTCGGTGATCGACCCGTCCTGCACGGGCACCCGCAACGACTGGCCGTCGAGGCGGCCCTTCATGGCTTCGAGCACCAGGCTGGTGGCGCGCGCCGCGCCGGTGGAGCTGGGCACGATGTTCGCCGCGCTGGCCCGGGCCCGGCGCAGGTCCTTGTGGGCCAGGTCGAGCAGGTTCTGGTCGTTGGTGTAGGCGTGCACCGTCGTCATCAGGCCCTTCTCCACGCCGAAGGCGTCGTCGAGGACCTTGACCATGGGCACGAAGCAGTTCGTCGTGCACGAAGCGTTGGAGACGATCTTCATGTCGGCGTTGAAGGCGTCGTCGTTCACGCCGACCACGAAGGTGCCGTCGACGTTGGTGGCCGGGGCGCTGATGATCACACGGGGGGCACCGGCGTCGATGTGGGCCACGGCCTTGGCGCCGTCGGTGAAGATGCCGGTCGACTCGATGACCACGTCGACGCCGAGGTCGCCCCACGGCAGGGCCTTGGGGTCGCGCTCGGCGAACACCTTGAACTCGTCGCCGCCGACGGCGATGCCGTCGCCCGTCACGCGCACGTCCTCTTCGAGGCGGCCGTGGGTCGAGTCGTACTTCAGGAGGTGCGCATTGGTCTCGGGCGAGGTGAGGTCGTTGACGGCGACCAGGTCGATGTCGGCCCCTGCCTTCTTCGCCGCTCGGTAGAAGTTGCGCCCGATGCGACCGAACCCGTTGATCCCGACGCGTACCGCCATGAATGGCCTCCTCGTAATCCTTCGACAGTCCTATCCGACCAGATCGGTCGGCAGCCCTGCCAGTTCCGACAGTGCGGCGGCCAGGGCCGCCGGGTCGTGCCCGGGGCCGTCGCGGCGGGCCAGCAGCCGCTCGATGCACGGTGTGCGCATGGCCCCGACGGCCAGTTCGGTGGGGTCGCAGACGACCACGTCGACCTCCACCCCGTGCGCCGTCAGCGCCTCCACGTGGGCGGCCACGTCGTAGCCCGCCGTCTCGGGAACCTGGGGCCGCAGGTTGCAGACGTAGACCTTGCGGGCTGGGGTCGCCTGCAGGGCGTCGCGGATGCCGGGCACAACGACGGCGGCCAGGATGCTGGTGAACAACGAACCGGGGCCGAGCACCACCTGGTCGGCCTCGGCGATGGCCTCGAGCGCCTCGTCGGGCGGGCGGGGGTCGGGAGGGACCAAGCCGACGCGGGAGATGCGGCCCGACTGCGCCACGTTCACCTGCCCCTGCACCTCGCCGCCCGCCGCTTCGGCCTTGAGCACGACGGGGGCGGTGGTGGCGGGCAGCACCCGGCCCACGGCGCCGATGGCCCGGCCCGCCTCGGCCAACGCCGAGGTGAAGTCGCCGGTCGCCGCCGCCAGTCCTGCGATCACCAGGTTGCCCACGGCGTGGCCCTGCAGCTCGCCCGCCTCGAAGCGGTGCTCGAAGGCCTTGGCCCACACCGACTCCGGTTCGCTCAGGGCGACCAGGCAGCGGCGGATGTCGCCAGGGGCGGAGATGCCCAGGGCCTCGCGCAAGCGACCCGACGAGCCGCCGTCGTCGGCCACCGACACGATGGCCGTGATGTCGGAGGCGTAGCGGCGCACGGCTTGGAGGGTGGCCGCCAGCCCGTGCCCGCCTCCCAGGGCCACGACGCGCACGGCGCTCACCGGTTCACGTCCCGGTGCGAGACAGAGGGCTTGAACCCGTGGGCTTCCACCCGCTTGGCCAGTTCCTCGGCCAGCACCACGCTGCGATGGCGGCCCCCCGTGCAGCCCACGGCTATCGACAGGTAGGCCTTGCCCTCCTTGCGGTAGGCGGGCAGCAGGAGCTCCAGCAGGTGGTCGAGCCGTTCGAGGAAGTCGTCGGTCTCGGGTTGGCCGAGCACGTAGTCGCGCACCGGCTCGTCGAGGCCGGTCAACGGGCGCAGCTCGTCGACCCAGTGCGGGTTGGGCAGGAAGCGGCAGTCGAACACGAGGTCCACGTCGAGGGGCAGGCCGTGCTTGTAGCCGAACGACACCACCGAGGTCTGCATGCCGAGGCCGCGCTCGTCGCGCTCGAACAGGTCGAGCAACCGGTCACGCAGTTGGTGGACGTTGAGGTCGCTGGTGTCGACCACGATGTCGGCCTGGGTCTTGATGGCCTCCAGCACTTCGCGCTCTTTGGTGATGCCTGCGAACACGCCCTCGGTGGCCAGCGGGTGGCGGCGCCTGGTGTTCTCGAAGCGCCGCACCAGCACGTCGTCGGCGGCGTCGAGGAACAGCACCCGCACGATGGCCCCCGACTCGCGCAGGTGGCCGACGGCTTCCGACAGCTCGGCCACGTACTCGCCGCCGCCCCGCCCGCTGACCAGCGCCACCCGCTCGGTCTCGGAGTCGGGCCGCCCCACGAGCTCGGCCACCTTGCCGATGAGCGACGGCGGCAGGTTGTCGATGACGAACCAGCCCGCGTCCTCCAGGGTGTCGGCTGCCGTCGAACGCCCCGCGCCCGACATGCCGGTGATGACGACGTATTCGCTCATGGCCGTCGCCATTCTCACACCTGCCGCGCTACCGGCTCGGGCAGACCTCCACCTGCGTGGCCAGCAGGCGCCGGATGCGCGGGTAGTGCACGAGCTCGTCGGGCGGGAAGTACAGGGTGAGCACCTGGTCGTACACGGCGCTGAACGTGTCGAGCGTGCCCAGCAGGACGCCGAAGAGGCGGTCGGGCGTCCCTTCGAAGCGGATGTGGGGGTCGAACCCGTACGAGCCCGCCAGCTCCACGTGGCCCGCCGCCGTGAACACCAGGCGATAGGTGTGCCGCCGCTCGCCGACGATGACGACCTCTACGCGCAGCGACCGCCCGTCGAGCACCGTGGCAATGTCGCCGCGCCGGTTGCGGAGCGCGCTGAGGAAGGGCAACACCATCCCGTCAGGCGCCCGGCGCAACTCTTCGATGAGCAGCCGAAGGCTGCCGTCCTTCTCTTCCACCTCGACCTGTGAACCTCCGTCGCGTTCTCGGGCTGTATATCGCTGAATGGCCTCTGTTCCTTCCGGTGGGCAAGACCTATTTTCCGAGGCCTTGTCGGCTGGGAAGGGGTCCCCGTAATGAACCGAATTGCCTTGACATGGCGCGTCGCCCTCGGCGTCGTCGTGCTGCTTGCTGCGCTCGCGCCGAGCAGTCCGGCGGCGGCCGACTGCGTGACTGCGGAGGTCGCCGTGCACCGCGCCGGCCAGTCGAACATCACCGTGGTGCCCGCGGGCACCTGCGTGGTTCCGACGCCGTGGCCGCAGGTGCTCGGCCTCGGCGGCGACCACACCCGCCATGAAGCACCCAACGGCGCCCCCAACGGCGTCACCGTGCGGGTCTGGCTACCTGTTCCCTGACGGGACCTCGCGGTAGAGCGGGCATGTCGGCGCCAGGAGGCCGCTGCGCGAGCACTTGAAGGTCACTGTGGCCCGGGTCGTGCTGGGACCAGTGGCATCGGCGGTGTCGACGGTGAGGTCGACGGCGCTCTCGTCGGGCGCCAGCGTCACGTCGGCACCCGCCTCGACGGCGGGTGCCGGGCGTTCGGGCGTGCCCGGGCCGGGCTTCGGTGCCGTCGCCCCTGGAGCGGGCCGCGCGGCCAAGGCTGCGGGGGCGGGGGCGGGCGCGGGCGCGGCGGCGCCATCGGTCGCCGTCGCTGCGGCAGGAGGCGAGGCGGCCGCCACCGTGGCCCGCCCGCCGCTCGGGGCCAACGAGGCCACCGCCACCAAGCCGATGGCCACCGAGGTGCCCGCCAATTCGGCGAGCGGCAGGTGCCCGAGCATCGCGTGGGTGCGGGCCACGCGCATGCGGAGCCGGGTGCCGAGGCCGGCGAAGACGGCGAGCCCGCCGCGTTCGTAGGCCTGCATGCCGGCCCGGAGGCGTTCTCGGGCCCGGTTCAATGCCGAGGTCAAGGCCTCGGGCGTGACCCCTTCGGACCGGGCCATCTCGTCGTAGGTGAGCTCGTGCACGCCGCGCAGGACCAGCAGGCGCCGGTGCCGGGGCGACAGGCGCGAGAAGGCCCAGCGCACGGCTTGGCGCGACGCCAGCGCGGCCACGTGCTCGTCGGACCCGGGCACCTCGCCGTTGTCGGCCGCCGCCCACTCGGCCACCAACGACAGCGGGTCGACCTCGGGGCCGGGGGGCGGCTCGCGCCGGTAGACGTCGACCGAGGCCCGCCGGGCCAGGGCGCGCAGCCACTTGCCGTCGGGCTCGTACGGCGAGCGAATGGCCCGGAGGTAGGTCTCCTGCAGTGCGTCGTCGACCAAGTGCCGGTTCGCCATGCGCCGGCCGATGAAACGGCGAAGCGCAGGCTCGTGCTGTTCGACGATGTCGTGCCAGTCGTCGCCAGCACCCTCAGCCGTTGTGATGCTCACAGAAATCCCCCCACTGCGTCCGCCGTTTGCCTGTAAGGGTAACCCCGGGCCGGGCGGTTCAAGCAGGCCGGGCGCGCACCCGCGGCGGGGGGCCGTCGTCGAGGGTGGCCAGTTCCGCCTTGGCCACCCACCGCAGCCGCATGGCGAGCTCGAGGTGCATGCGTTCGGCAGGCACGTCGAGGCGCAGCCCGGTCAACTGCTCGATGCGGTTGAGCCGGTAGCGGATGGAGTTCTGGTGCAGGTGCAGGTCGCCTGCGGCCTCGGCGATACGGCCGCGGCGGCGGTACACGACGTCGAGCGTCTCGAGCAGTTCGTGGGCCTTGTGGGGAGGCAGGTCGAGGACGGGGCCGAGCATGTCGCGCACGAACTCCAACCGCTCGGCCAGGGGAATGCCCGCCAGGACGGCGTAGAGCCGCAGGTCTTTCACGGTGACGACGCCGCTCTCCGCGCCCGCCGAGTGGGCCAGCGACAGGTAGCGCTGGGCGCGCCGGTAGAGGTGGGCGAGGGCGTTGGTGTGCGGCGTGGGGTCGACGGGCACGACCACCAGCCGGTGGCGCACGGCCACCTCGGTCACCGTGGCCATGGCCGCTGTCCACGCCGTGGTGGAGGCAACGGGCAGGACCGTCACCACGTGCAGGACAGGCAGGGTGCGCATGGGGCCTTCCACGGCACCGGGCACGCTCGCCGCCAGGTCGGACGCCGCGGCGCGCAGGCCCTCGGTGTCGGACGGGCCGCCGGGCAGGAGCATGAGGAGGCCGCACAGTCGCCCCAAGTCGTGGCCGAGGGCGCCCGCCTGCGAACGGATCTCGGCGTCGGCCTCCCACTGCCCCTCGAGCAGGCGGTCGACAAAGGCGGCTTGAGCCCGGACCTGGCCACTCACCCGCTGCTCGCGTTCGGTGGCGTAGCCGGTCTCCAGCGCGTCGAGCACGTCGTGCATGAACTGCATGTGCCGCAGCGACAGGTCGCGCACGAGGGCCAGGCCGGCGTCGTCGTCGTCGGCCGCCAGGTCGAGGAGGCGCTCCCATGCCACTCGCAGGGCGGCGCGCACACGGTCGACCATGTGGTCGGCAGGCACGCCTTGGCGGGCTCGTTGGGCGCCGATGACGTGGACGGTGACGAGCTCGTCGGGACGAAGGTCACGGCGTTCTTCGAGCACGCGGACGAACAGAGCGGCCACTCGGCGGAAGTCGGCTCGGACCTCGGCCAAGTCGGGGCGGCCGTAGGAGGGCCATCGCTCCTCGGCGGCCGCGTGCATGTCGTCGACGAGGTCGGACAGCACGTCGCCCAATCGTTCGACGACGGACGTCACCAGCACGGCACTTCGGTGCTGCTGCAACGGCTGCTCCTCCGGTACGGGGGGACGGTGGGTGCCGCCGGCGCCGCCCCGGGGAGGACGACGCATCGGCGTCACTTTGGCAAGAACCGGCGCCCGTTACCAGTGGGCTCAGGCATTCCCTGCTTCATCGGGCTGCGCTTCGTCGTCGTAGACGGCCAGTTCTTGGCGCATGAGCTCGTACAGCGCCAGCGCAACTTCCACCCGGAGACGGTCGGCCGCGTCGCGGAAGTTCAGCCCCAACAGGGCCTGTGTGCGGTCGAGGCGATAGCGCACCGAGTTGCGGTGGAGCTGGAGGTCGGCGGCCCGCTCGTCGAGGCGGCCCGCCGCTCGGCCCCGGAAGTAGGCCTGCATGGTGGCGACGGCGTCGCGGGCTTTGCCGCTGGGGAGGTCGAGCACCGGCCCCAGGACGCGGCGTGTGTAGCCCATGCGAGCCTCGAGCGGCAGCTCGCGTAGGAGTCGGAAGAGCTCGGTCTCGCCCGTGGTGACGACTGCGCCCGGTCCCCTGCCCAAGGCCCGGGCGGGGGCGACCTCCGCCTCCAGGGTTCGCGCCGCAGCAGCCAACCCTCGGTGGTCGTGCGTCGACTGGTCGACCAGCACCAGCACGTCGAGCCCGGCGGCGATCTCCGCCACCCTGGCGCGGGCGGCGGCCGGGTCGACGTGGGAGGCGATGACGGGCACGTACCGGAAGGCCTCACCGCGAAGCCGCCCGGCGCACGCGTTGGGCACGGCGGCCGCCACCTGCCGGGCCGCTTCGTCAAGGCAGCGGTAGCCGTCGGGGCTCACGGGGACGACGAACAGCAGGGCGAGCGGGTCGCTCACCTCCACCCCGAGGGCGTCGGCCGTGCGCAGCACGTCGCGGCGGTTCACCCACCGGCCGTCGACGAGCATGTCGACGATGTCGGCGACGCCGTAGATGCGGCCGATCTCCCCGTGGCGCCGCTCGAGGGCGAAGCCGGAGAGCACGGCGTCGCGTACGGCCGCCGCGAAGGTGTGGGCCTGGCTGCCGATGTCGGCCACCACGGCGGCAGCGATCGGCGGGACGGGGGGCTGCTGGACGACTTCGCGGACGAAGCGCCACAGCACCTCCATGGTGATGTCGACGGTGTCGCTGACGGCCTCCAGCGACACGCCGTGGCGCGCCCGTTCCGCACCCATCCGGTGCAGCGCTTCGCGTTCGGCCCCGCTCAGCGGGGTGCCGTTGGCGATGAAGCCGATGAAGCCGTCCACTGTGCCTCGGATGCGGGCGCGCAGCTTCTCGACGTCGGCGAACCCTGCGGCTTCGTGCAGGGCGCCGACTTCGGCGTACAGGTTCGACGTGATGGCGTCCACCGATTCGTCTGCTCGCGCCCGCAAGCGGGACGCCAGCTCAGATCGGAAGGCGACGATGGAAAGCAGCTCAGCCATGACCACGTTGTGGGTTCTCCTCCGTTCCGTGAGCGCGTAGGCATAACCAAATAACGTGCGACTAGGCACCACGTCGCGTTATTTCTTTAAAAAGCTTTCCCCGAAGGGCGCGTTTCAGTCTGATTTGTGCGCGCGCACGAAGAGAAGGCGAGGTATAGCTGCCGCCTGTTCGTACTCTGCCGCCCGCGCCAAGAAGCCGGGCGGCGGGGCGGGCTCGTCCATGCGGACGATCGACAGGCCGTTCTCGGCGAGGGCGTTCACGTACCGCGACAGCGGGCGGTGGATGAAGGGGATGAAGACGCCCTTCTCGACCTCTTCGACCGTCTTGTCCTCGTGGAGGTAGAGGCCGATGCGCCAGTACTGCTCCTCCAGAATGCGATCGTCGATCCAGCCACTTCCAGGCGTCTGGAGCAGGGGGTGGTTGAGGAAGAACAGGAAGCGGCCGCCCGGTTGCAGGACGCGGGCCACCTCGGCGATGGCTTGGTCGACGTCGTCGATGTGCTCGAAGACGAGGCAGGCCACGACGGCGTCGAACGACTGGGCTGCGAACGGGAGCTGGGCGGCGCCGGCGCGGGCGTAGTCGGGGCCGTGGGCGCGTTGCTTGGCCGTCGCGATCTGGGCCCAGGTGGGGTCGACGCCCACGACGGTGGTGGCGTCGGCCCGGTTGACGGCGAGGCGGGCGATCTGGCCCTCACCGGTGCCGACGTCGAGGACCCGGGTGGTCCCTGCCAGGTGGGCGGCCGCCATGGGGAGGATCTGCTCCTCGTACTCGGCGTCGGCTCCTTCGGTGAAGCCTGCTTGCCACCAGTCGGCGTGGCTCTCCCAGAGGTCGTCGGTGTCGGGTGCGTCGTCGGTCACCCGGTCAACGATTGCGGACCGGCTGCACCTGCTCCACTCGGAGGGTCAACGTGCTGCCCGTCTGCAGGTCGTCGAGGGTGCCGCCCGGGCTGCCTCCGCCTGCCGTCCAGGTGGCCGACCACCGTTGCGTGACCCGGATGGTGACGGCCGTGGTGGCGCGGTCGTAGACGTGGGTGACGTCGCCGTCGGGCCAAGCGCCGCCCTGCGAGGTGGTCGTCGTCGGCGGGCTGCCGTCGCCCCAGTCGACGACGTAGCGAGAGGTGGCGTTGATGTCGACGGCGGGGCCGAGCGGGTTGTCGACGTGGAAGGTTGTCGCCTTGGCGCCGGCGATCTGGAGGAACACCCGCTTGCCCGCCACCGCGTAGTCGGGGGTGACGTCGAGCGTGGGAGCCGGGAGTTGCCGACTGGCCCAGAAGTCACGAGCCAGTTGCTCAGGGGTCGGCGGCGCCGGCGCCCCCGCCCCAGTGGGGCAGGGCGGCAGGGATGCGAGGCCGTCTCCTGCCACTGCGTTAGGGCTGTAGACGGAGTTGTAAGCCGCCGCTTCGGCCGCGTCGGTGGTCGAGTGGTATGCCCAGCACAGCCCGTCGGGGCCGACATCGACGGAGCGATACGAGTACCACTGCTCACTACTCCCACCGCCGCCGCCTCCCCCTCCTGAAGCGCCAGGTGCGCTGTCTGTAACAGCAATTCCTCCGGAGCCGTAGTTATCTGCCACCGGCAATGCTGCGGCAACTCCAGGCATCAACAAGGTGCCTAAGCAGGCCGCCTTTACCACAGTGATCAGTTTGCGGAACATGGCTCGCTTGGCTCGACACCGGTTGAGGTCCACCCGTCATAAGATAAGACCCATGGCGTCGGATTTAATCCGTTAGTGGCGCCACCTTTCGGGATGAGTGCAATATATCGCTGAGGCGTCGTTGCAGGGATTCCATTGCGTACGAGGCTAAAGTCTCGAATGACGGCCGCGATAACACACTCTCGATCGTGTTTCACTAGTGATGTGACCGTCACCGTGGGGTCACCTGGCGTAGACGCCAGGGTCGCGAAGCCGTCGAGTGCCTCCCGGCTCCAAGACTGCTGCGCTAGTCGGAAGAAGCGATCGCCGTAGATGGCGGCGAGGCGATCCAGGAAGTCCTGGGTGATCTTTCGTTCGCGGGCGAGGATGCGGATGGCGTCGCCGTAGACGTGGTCGAGGGCGGCCATCACCTTCTCCACGTAGGCCGCGTCGATCACGGCAGGCACCGAATAGTCAGGCAGCGTGGAGGCCGTCGTGGAGACGCGCGGCGGCAAGGTCGTGTTGGCACCACTTCCCCCTCCCCCGTCGCACGCCCCCAGCAGCAGAGCGGCTACGAGGGCCACCCTCGCACCCCGCATGGCGCCATCCAAACGCGCCATGTCATCTCATGTCAAGCGGTTCTGTGTGCAGAAAGTGTCGCCAGGCGACCTTTTTTGCACAGAGAAGGTCAGGTGGGGCCGTGAAGCTTGGCATGCACGGCGTCGGCGACGGCGTCGGGGAGCCAGGGCAGCGCTCGCAGCGTCTCCAGCGACGCCGCCTTGACGGCGCCGACCCCGCCGAGCTCCTTGAGCAGCCGCTTCCGCCGGGTCGGTCCCAGCCCGGGGATGTCGTCGAGCACCGATGTCGTCATGCGCTTGCCCCGCAGCTGCCGGTGGTACGAGATGGCGAACCGGTGGGCCTCGTCGCGCACCCGTTGCAACAGGTACAGGGCCTCCGACTGGCGAGGGATGCGCACCGGGTCGGCCCGCCCCGGCAGGTACACCTCCTCGAACTGCTTGGCCAGGGCGGCCACGGGGATCTCGTCCTCCAACCCCAGCTCCTCCACCACCTTGAGGGCCACCCCCAACTGGCCCTTGCCCCCGTCGACCAGCAACAACTGCGGCGGGTAGGCGAACTTTCGAGGCCGTTCCGACAGCGGGTTGTCGCGCTCGGCCAACAGCGCAGTGAGACGCCGAGTCAGCACCTCTTCCATGGCCGCGTAGTCGTCGTTCCCGGCCACCGCTTTCACCTTGAACCGGCGGTACTCCGACTTCTTCGCCAACCCGTCTTCCATGACGACCATGGATCCCACATAGTCGGTGCCTTGGATATGCGACATGTCAAAGCACTCAATTCGTAGCGGAGCTTCCGGCAGTCCAAGCGCCTCTTGCAGCGCATTCAATGCACGGGCCCGGGCGTTGTGGTCGGCCGACCGACGCAGGCGATGCCGTGTGAACTCCTCGGCCGCATTTCGGGTGACCGTCTCGTGCAGCGCCCGCTTGTCGCCCCGCTGCGGCACCCGCACCGTCACCCGCGACCCCCGCAGCGACGACAGCCACGACTCGTAGAACCCGGGGTCGTCGGGCAGGTCGGGCACCAGCACCTCCCGGGGGATGCCCAACGTGGGGTCGCCTGCGTAGAGCTGCTCAAGGATCTCGGCCACCAACTGCGGCCGGTCGAGGTCCTCCACCTTGTCGATCACGAACCCCTTGCGGCCGCTCACCCGCCCCTTGCGCACCCAGAAGACCTGGACGGCCGCCTCCAGCTCGTCCTCCACCAGCCCGATGACGTCGATGTCCTCCGACCGGTCGAGCACCATCTGCTGCTTCTCGATGGCCCGGCGCACGGTGGTGAGCCGGTCGCGCAGCCGGGCCGCCCGTTCGAACTCCAGCTCGCTCGCCGCCTCCCGCATCGACGATTCAAGCCGCTGCACCACCTCGGCGGTGTCGCCGTCGAGGAACGAGATGAGCTCGCCCACCAGCCGGTCGTACTCCTCCCGCCCCACCTCCCCCACGCACGGCCCGCTGCACTTCTCGATGTGGAACAGCAGGCACGGCCGGCCCTGGCGCTCGTGGCGCCCGAACTTGTTGTCGGAACACGTGCGCACCGGAAACGTGCGCAGCAGCAGGTCGAGCGTCTCGCGGATGGCGTAGGCGTGGGCGTAGGGGCCGAAGTACCGCACCCCCTTGCGCTTCTGCCCCCGCATGACCATGGCCCGGGGCCACTCGTCGTCGAGGGTGACGGCCAGGAACGGGTAGCTCTTGTCGTCGCGCAGCCGCACGTTGAAGCGGGGTTGGTGCTGCTGGATGAGGTTGTACTCCAGGTGCAGCGCCTCGACCTCGTTGCGCACCTCGATCCACTCGACGGAGGCGGCGGCGGCCACCATCTGGGCCGTTCGGGGCGGCAGCGACGTCTGGAAGTAGTTCGACAGGCGGGACCGCAGCGACTTGGCCTTGCCCACGTAGACCACGCGCCCGTCCCGGTCCTTGAACTGGTAGGACCCAGGGCAGTCGGGGATGGTCCCGGCGGGGGGGCGGACAACGGCCACCTGTCAGGAATAGCAGCCCGGCGCGTACACTTGTACTCAGTGCCGGCCTGGTATCCGGCGACATATCGAGCTCCGAGGCCGACAACCCCGCGGATGGGCGACCAGGCTGTCCCCGCCGGCCGTTAATCGGAGCTGTTCCCACGAAGGGACTCAACATGCTCCGGCTCCAGACGCCCCTCCCCGAGGGGTTCACCGACGCAACCGAAGACGACCTTGCCCGACGCATCGCCGCGGCCAAGGAAACCCTGGGTGACCGCCTGCTCGTGCTCGGCCACCACTACCAGCGCGACGAGGTCATGCGCTGGGCCGACCTGCGAGGCGACTCCTTCGGCCTCAGCCGGATGGCCGCCGACAACCGGGCCGCCGAGTACATCGTGTTCTGCGGCGTGCATTTCATGGCCGAGTCGGCCGACATCCTCACCGCCGACCACCAGCAGGTCGTCCTCCCCGACCTCAACGCCGGGTGCTCGATGGCCGACATGGCCGACCTGGAGTCGGTGGAAGAGGCGTGGGACGCCCTGGCCGACGTCACCGACGTCGAGCGCATCGTGCCCATCACCTACATGAACTCGTCGGCGGCGCTCAAGGCGTTCGTGGGCCGCAAGGGCGGGGCGGTGTGCACGTCGTCGAACGCCCGCGCCGTGCTCACCTGGGCGCTCGAGCGGGGTGACAAGGTGCTGTTCTTCCCCGACCAGCACCTGGGGCGCAACACCGGCTACCAGCTGGGCTTCACCGAGGCCGACATGCGGGTGTGGAACCCCCGCCTCGACCTGGGCGGCCTGGCCGAGAAGGACGTCAAGGAAGCCACCTTCCTGCTGTGGAAGGGGCACTGCTCGGTGCACCAGCGCTTCCGGCCCGAGCACGTGGCCGCCTTCCGCGCCGAACACCCCGACGGCATCGTGCTGGCCCACCCCGAGTGCGCCCGCGACGTGGTGGAGCTGGCCGACGAGGTGGGCTCGACCGACGCCATCATCAAGGCCGTGGCCGCCGCCCCGGTGGGCTCGACCATCGCCGTGGCCACCGAGATCCACCTGGTGCAGCGCCTCGCCGCCGACACGCCCGACAAGACCGTGGTGTCGCTCGACCCGCTCATCTGCCCGTGCTCGACCATGTTCCGCATCGACGCCGCCCACCTGGCCTGGGTGCTGGAGAACCTGGTCGAGGGACGAGTGGTGAACCGCATCACCGTCGACCCCGACACCACCGAGTGGGCCAAGGTGGCGCTGGAGCGAATGCTGTCGATCGTCTGACGAGGGCTCGTCAGGGGCCCGTTGGATTGAGGCCGCACCACTTCCAGGTCGTGCCCTCGCGAACGATGACCGCTTCGTATGTGTGCGTCTGCCCGCCGCGGGTGGCGTCGAACACCACCCGGCCGTCCCGGTTGTCGAGTGTGGTCGTGCGCACGATCCGATAGCCGTCCACGCCGCTGAAGTCGTCGGGCGAGGTGGAGAGCTGCTTGCACGTGGCCGGCGTCTCGCCCCGGCGCACGGCGTCGAGGTAGGTGCTCACCGCGGCGCCGGGGTCGACCCTGGGCTCGAACAGGCGGTTGACGAACACGCCCACCACCACGAGGGCCAGGACGACGCCGACGACGCGCAGGAACTTCAGCAACAGCCGCCGGCGATGCGACGTTGCTGTGCCGCAGTGGCCATGGCACCGAACGCGGTGAAGGCGTCGACGCCCGGCTCTTCGCCGTCGATCTCCTTGTAGACGGCGAGCAGGTTGAGGGCGGTGCGTTCGTAGTCGACCCACGTGGTGTAGCGGCCCAGATCGAGGCGGGCGTAGGCCTCCTCCACCGGAAGGCCCTCGTCGTGCAGGGCCTGGCCTTGGTCGGTAAGTGCCCGGAAGTAGCCGGCCATCTCGCGCAGCGCCTCGGGGCCGGCGACGGGGCCGTGCCCGGGCACCACCACGGCGGGGTCGAGCGACAGCATGTCGTCGAGGGCGGCCAACCACGTGGTGATGGTGCCGTCCCACACCAGCGGGCACACCCGGTAGAACACCAGGTCGCCGGTGAACAGCACCCGTTCGTCGGGCACCCACGCCACGCAGTCGCCCAAGGTGTGGGCGGGGCCGTAGTGGCGCAGCACCGCCTGGCGGCCACCGACGTCGACGGCCTGTTCGGCCTCGAACGTCTCGGTGGGCGGCGTGAGCGTGATGCCGTTGAAGTCGAAGGGCGCGAAGGCGCGCTGGAGGTACTCGATCGTCGGGTCGCCTCCGCTGTCGCCCTCGACGATCCCGGCCAGGAAGGCGGGCGACGGGCCGTTGACCATCTGGTCGCGGCACATGGCGTGGGAGACGAGGCGGGCGTCGGCCACCAACTCGTTGCCCCAGCAGTGATCGCCGTTGAAGTGGGTGTTGACCACGACGGTCGGCCGCTGCGGCAGGGCGTCGAGCAGCGCCCGGGTGCGAGGCAGGTCGAAGAAGGTGTCGACCAAGAGGGCCTGGCCGTCGTCGCCCACCACCAGTCCGGCGTTGCTGAGCCCCCATCCCCCGTCGCCTTGCACGTAGGCGTAGGTGCGGGGCGCGACCTCAGACAGGCTCATGAGATCCCGAGCAGCGGGGCCAGGAACCGGCCCGTATGGCTGTCGGGCGTCTTGGCCACCTGCTCCGGCGTTCCTTCGACCACCACGCGTCCTCCCCCGTCGCCGCCTTCCGGCCCCATGTCGACGATCCAGTCTGCCGTCTTGATGACGTCGAGGTTGTGTTCGATGACCAAGACGGTGTTGCCCTGGTCGACCAGGCGCGACAACACGTTGAGCAGCTTGCGGATGTCCTCGAAGTGCAGGCCCGTGGTGGGCTCGTCGAGGATGTAGATGGTGTGGCCGGTGGAGCGCTTCGACAATTCGGAAGCCAGCTTCACCCGCTGGGCCTCGCCGCCGCTGAGGGTCGGCGCGGGCTGGCCCAGGCGCACGTAGCCGAGGCCGACGTCGACCAGCGTCTGCATGTGGCGGGCGATCGACGGCTGGTTGGCGAAGAACTCCAACGCCTCCTCGCACGGCATGTCGAGGACCTCGGAGATGTTCTTGCCCTTGAACTCGATGTCGAGGGTGTCGCGGTTGTAGCGGGCGCCCTTGCACACCTCGCACGGCACGTAGACGTCGGGCAGGAAGTGCATCTCGATCTTGATGGTGCCGTCGCCTGCGCACGCCTCGCACCGGCCGCCCTTGACGTTGAAGGAGAAGCGGCCGGGCAGGTACCCCCGGACCTTGGCCTCCTGCGTCTGGCTGAACAGCTTGCGGATGGAGTCGAACACGCCGGTGTAGGTGGCGGCGTTGGAGCGGGGCGTGCGGCCGATGGGCGACTGGTCGATGTTGATGACCTTGTCGAGGTACTCCCCGCCCTCGATCTTGGTGTGGCGGCCGGGCACCATCTTCGAGCGGTAGATGCGCTGCATCAGCGACCGGTAGAGGATGTCGTTGACGAGGGTCGACTTGCCGCTGCCCGACACGCCGGTGACGGTGACGAAGCAGCCCAGCGGGAACTCCACGTCGATGCCCTTGAGGTTGTGCTCGCGGGCGCCCCGCACGGTGAGCCACTCGTTGCCCGGTTGGCGGCGGATGGCGGGCACGGGGATCGACCGCTTGCCCGACACGTACTGGCCGGTGAGCGACTTGCGGCTCTTGAGCAGTCCTGCGAGCGCGCCGGAGTAGACGACCTCGCCGCCGTGCTCGCCCGCCCCGGGGCCGATGTCGACGATGTGGTCGGCGATGCGGATGGTGTCCTCGTCGTGTTCGACGACGATGACGGTGTTGCCCAGTTCCCGCAGGCGGATGAGGGTGTCGATGAGGCGGCGGTTGTCGCGCTGGTGGAGGCCGATAGACGGCTCGTCGAGCACGTAGAGCACGCCGACCAGGCCGCTGCCGATCTGGCTGGCCAGGCGGATGCGCTGGGCCTCGCCGCCCGCCAGGGTGCCCGCGCTGCGGTTGAGGGTGAGGTAGTCGAGGCCGACGTCGAGCAGGAACTGCATGCGGGCCCGGATCTCGCGCAGCACCCGCTCGGCGATGAGCGAGTCGCGCTCCGACAGCTCCATCTCGTTGAGGACCTTGGCCGCCTTGCCGATCGACAGGTCGCACAGCTCGAAGATGTTGCGGCCGTCGACCGTCACCGCCAACGACTCGGGCTTGAGCCGGGCACCGCCGCACGTGGGGCACGGCACCTCGCGCATGTAGCCCTCGATCTGCTCGCGCATGAAGTCGGACTCGGCCTCGCTGTGCCGGCGCTGCAGGTAAGGGACGACGCCTTCGTAGTGGGTGAAGTAGGAGCGGGTGCGGCCGTAGCGGTTGCGGTACTGGACGTGCACCTGCTTGGTGCCCGAGCCGTACAGCAGGACTTTCTGGTCGGCCTTCTTGAGCTTCTGCCACGGGGTGGTGGTCTTGAAGCCGAAGGTGTCGGCCACCGCGCTCAGCACGCGGCCGAAGTATTCGGTGCGGTTTCCCGACCAGGGGGCGATGGCGCCGTCGTCGATGGTGAGCTCGGGGTTGGGCACGACGAGGTCGGGGTCGACCTCGTACTTGGTGCCGAGGCCGACGCAGGCGGGGCAGGCGCCGTAGGGCGAGTTGAAGCTGAAGTTGCGGGGAGCCAGCTCGTCGAAGCTGAGGCCGCAGTTGGGGCAGGCCAGGTGCTGGCTGAAGGTGAGGATCTCGTCCTCGTTGCGCTCGTCCTCGTCCCTGGGGACGAGCTGCACCTCGGCCACGCCTTCGGCCAGCCGAAGCGCCGTCTCCAGGGAGTCGGTGAGGCGGCGCTCGATGCCGTCGCGTTTGACCAAGCGGTCGACGACGACCTCGATGGTGTGCTGCTCGTAGCGGGCCAGCTTGGGGGGGTCGGCCAGCTCGTGGATCTCGCCGTCGATGCGGGCCCGGACATAACCCGACTTGGCCAGTTCCTCCAGCAGGCCCTCGTACTCGCCCTTGCGGCCCCGCACCACGGGGGCGAGGACCTGGAAGCGGGTGCCCTCCGGGAGCTCGAGGATGCGGTCGACGATCTGCTGGGGGGTCTGGCGGCTGACGGCGGCGCCGCAGTTGGGGCAGTGGGGCTGGCCGATGCGCGCCCACAAGAGGCGGAGGTAGTCGTAGACCTCGGTGATGGTGCCGACGGTCGAACGGGGGTTGCGGGAGGCCGACTTCTGGTCGATGGAGATGGCGGGGCTGAGGCCCTCGATGAAGTCGACGTCGGGCTTGTCCATCTGCCCGAGGAACTGGCGGGCGTAGGCGCTCAGCGACTCGACGTAGCGGCGCTGGCCCTCGGCGTAGATGGTGTCGAAGGCGAGGGAGGACTTCCCCGAGCCGGACAACCCCGTGAACACGATGAGCTTGTCACGAGGCAGATCCAGCGAGACGTTCTTGAGGTTGTGCTCCCGGGCGCCGCGGATGACCAG
Organism: Acidimicrobiales bacterium; assembly: GCA_035536915.1. Classification (NCBI taxonomy): domain Bacteria; kingdom Bacillati; phylum Actinomycetota; class Acidimicrobiia; order Acidimicrobiales; species Acidimicrobiales bacterium. Next base: position 53,817 of record DATLNE010000031.1, on the reverse strand, counting down.
GCGGTCGGACATTGCCTCCCAGGATATCCGCGATATCCCTTGATCGAACGCACGTTCGAGGATTAGGGTCTGGCCGTTGCTCGAAAAAGGGGAGGAAATCCAATGCCTGCGTTCACCGAGTACGCCCCGGGTACGCCCTCGTGGGTTGACCTGGCCAGCACCGACCTGCCGGGGTCGATCGCCTTCTACGGCGCGCTGTTCGGGTGGGAAGCGGCCGACCAGGGGCCGGAGGCGGGGGGCTACACCATCTTCATGAAGGACGGGAAGGCGGTGGCCGGGTTGGGGCCGCAGTTTGCCGAGGGGGCGCCGCCCAACTGGGCCACCTACGTGTCGGTGGCTGATGTCGAGGCCGCCGTGGGGTTGGTACGCGAGGCGGGCGGCACGGTGTTCGTGGAGCCGATGGACGTGCTCGATGCCGGGCGCATGGCGGTGTGCGCGGACCCCACCGGAGCCGGGTTCTCGTTGTGGCAGCCGGGGGCGCACATTGGGGCGGAGCTGGCCAACGAGCCGGGGGCGTTTTGCTGGAACGAGCTCAACACCCGCGACTCGGAGACGGCGGCGGCCTTCTACGGGGCGGTCTTCGGGTGGAAGGGCAAGACAAGCGAGGGCGGGGGCGGCTACACCGAGCTCCAGCTCGAGGGGAAGTCGATCGCCGGGATGGTCGACATCACCGAGCGGGTACCGGCCGAGGTGCCTGCGCACTGGATGACCTACTTCGGCGTCGAGTCGTGCGACGCCGCCGTGGCCACGGTGCAGGAGCTGGGCGGGTCGTTGACGGTGGGGCCGATCGACATGGCCGGCGTGGGCCGCTTCGCGGTGGTCACCGACCCGCAGGGGGCGCACTTCGCCGTGTTCGAGATGCCACCGGGCGGCTGAGGTCCGGCGGTCGGGCGGGGGGCGCCGGGTTTCCGTGAGCCGTTGTGCCCGCTGAGCGGGCGTTTCGGCTCACGGAAACCTGCCCCGGGCGCGCCGAAGGCGCCGACCACGCTGTCGGCGCCTTCGGTTACAGCCCCCTGGTGCCCCACTGGATGGGGATCAGATGGACACGACGCTCAGCGCCGGGTGCTCCCGTTGTCGCCCCAGCTGACTCCTGCCCGGGCTGCGGTCGTCGTGTCCATATCTCTGACGGTACGGACAGAGGGCCGCGGCGTCCGTCACGCAGGCGACGCTCGAACTGTCACGGGCGTGACAGTTCGCCGGCGGGTTCTGGTCCGGATCACGGCATGGCGCTGGGCCGTTGGTCAGCGGGCGCGGCGGGCGAGGACGCCGTCGTCGACGACGGTGATTCGGCCGCGGCTGACGGCGAGAGCGCCTGCCTGCTCCAACTCCCCTACCACTCGGTTCGCCGTGGCACGCGACGTTCCCGCCAGCGACGCCAGGTCTTCTTGGGTGACGGTGATCTCGGTGCCCTCGCTTGAGCCGTCCTCGTAGACCGCGGTGAGGTCGACCAGCCTGCGCGCCACCCGCTTGTCGGCCGGCACGTACAGCGCTTCGACCAAGAGCCCCGACAGCCGCGCCACTTGGGCCGACAACGCCGCCACCAGCAGCCCCTCGACGGAGGGGTGCTTGCGCCGCAGTTCCTCGAACTCGTCGCGGTGCACGGCCAACGTCTCGGTCTTCTCCAACGCCACTGCGCTGGCCGTGCGGCGGCCACCGCCTCCGACCAAGGCCAACTCGCCAAAGACGTCGCCCGGGCCGAGCACGACCATCGTCGCCACCTCGCCCAACGGGGTGGTAATGCGCACGGCCACCCGCCCCGAGTCGATGAGGTGCAACGTGTCGCCTGGGTCGCCCTCGTGGAACACGACCTCACGCCGGCCGTAGCGCCGGCGCTGCGCCGCCGACAACACCCGACGGCGGTCGTCGTCGGACAAACCGCTCAAAAGCTCCCACTTGGCCACGCCGCAGAAACTACCGGCCCGCCCTGGCGCCCGTCTCGCATGGCGGACCGCTGCTGCCACTGGCCACGCCGGACGGCGCCGTGGACTGCGGCTGCGGCGGCGCAGTCGCTCGGGACAGCGGTCGGGCAGGCCGACCGCACGTGCGCACACCGCCTACAGAGCACCCTCGGCATGGGTGAGCGACCGACTGAGGGGCGGCATGTGCGGCGGCCACCCGGCGCCCGCATGCGGGCGGACCAACGCGCGGCGTCTGCGCACGCCACGCGCGACGGGCTGCGGCATCGCCGTGCGCGAGGGCCTTTCACCGGGATGCGGGCAGATTTGGCGCGGCGCGCTCGCACCGCCCGCGTGGCGGCTGTCTCGGCATCGGCCGTGCGCGAGCGCCGCTCGGCGCTCGCCCTGCGGCGGGCAATCGCCGTGCATGTGTGCCGGGTCGGCTGCTCACTCCCTGCCCAAGAGCACCCCCCATGTGGTGCGGCGCCAAGCGCCCATCCCGATCCAGTAGGCGGCGAACAGCCCCGCTACGCCGCTGAGCGCCTGCAACACGTCGCCTCGGCCCCCGGCAGCGACGACGCCGACCACGTTGCCCACGAGGGCGACGGCCATGACGGCGGCAAGGGCACCCCACCCGACATCGCGCGCCCCGGTCACACCACCTCCCGTAGCTCTCGTTTCAAGTCGTTGATCTCGTCGCGCAGGCGGGCGGCGTACTCGAAGCGGAGGTCGCCGGCCGCTTCGTGCATCTCCTCCTCCAGGGTGCGGATGAGCCTGCCCAGTTCGTCGCGGGGAAGCTCGGCGAAGTCGCTGCGGTCCTTGTCGCGCTTGCGGGAGCGCTTGTCGGAGCCCGGCACCGGCGCCCCCTGGGCCGGGCGCAGGTGGGCGAGGATGTCGGTGACCGCCTTGCGGATCGTCTCCGGGTTGATCCCGTGCTCGGCGTTGTAGGCGATCTGCAGCTTGCGGCGCCGGTGGGTCTCCGAGATGGCCCGCTGCATGGAGTCGGTCACCTTGTCGGCGTACATGACCACTTGGCCGTCGACGTTGCGGGCCGCTCGTCCGATCGTCTGGATGAGCGACGTCTCGCTGCGCAGGAAGCCTTCCTTGTCGGCGTCGAGGATGGCCACCAGCGACACCTCGGGCAGGTCGAGCCCCTCCCGCAGCAAGTTGATGCCGACGAGCACGTCGAACTCACCCAGCCGCAGGTCGCGCAGGATCTCGATGCGCTGGATGGTGTCGATGTTGGAGTGCAGGTAGCGCACCCGCAGCCCCATCTCCAGCAGGTAGTCGGTCAGGTCCTCGGCCATCTTCTTGGTCAACGTGGTGACCAGCACCCGGTCGCCCTTGGCGATGCGGGCGTTGACTTCCTCGATGAGGTCGTCGATCTGCCCCTTGGTGGGCTTCACCACGATCTCGGGGTCGACCAGCCCGGTCGGCCGCACGATCTGCTCGACCACCTGCGCAGACTGGGAGATCTCGTACTTGGACGGGGTCGCCGACAGGAACACGCACTGGTTGACCTTCTCGTAGAACTCGTCGAAGCGCAGCGGCCGGTTGTCCTTGGCCGACGGCAGCCGGAAGCCGTGGTCGACCAACGTCTCCTTGCGCGACCGGTCGCCCTCGTACTGGCCGTGGAGCTGCGGCACGGTCACATGCGACTCGTCGAGGATGAGCAGGTAGTCCTTGGGGAAGTAGTCGAGCAACGTGTAGGGCGCCTCGCCGGGGGCCCGGCCGTCGAGGTGGCGGGAGTAGTTCTCGATGCCGTTGCAGTAGCCCAGCTCCTGCATCATCTCCAGGTCGTACTGCGTGCGCATGCGCAGCCGTTGTGCTTCGAGGAGCTTGCCCTCCTTCTCGAACCACGCCAGCCGCTCTTGCAGCTCCTGCTCGATGGTTGTGATGGCCTTGCGCATGCGGTCTTCGCCGGTCACGTAGTGGGTGGCCGAGAAGATCGTCAGGTCGTCGATGTCGCCCAGGTGCTCGCCCGTGAGCGTGTCGATACGGGAGATGCGCTCGACGTCGTCGCCGAACAGTTCGACTCGCACCGCATGTTCCTCGTAAGCCGGATGCACCTCGATGGTGTCGCCCCGCACCCGGAACTTCCCCCGCACCAGGTTCATGTCGTTGCGCTCGTAGCGCATGTCGACCAGCTTGGACAGGATGTAGCGCTGGTCGTGGCGCGCCCCGGTCTTGAGCCGCAGGATCTGGCGCTCGTACTCCTCGGGCGAGCCCAAGCCGTAGATGCACGACACCGAGGCGACCACGATCACGTCGCGCCTGCCCAGCAGCGCCGAGGTGGCCGAGTGGCGCAGCCGGTCGATCTCGTCGTTGACGGAGCTGTCCTTCTCGATGTAGGTGTCGCTGGCGGCCATGTAGGCCTCGGGCTGGTAGTAGTCGTAGTAGGAGACGAAGTACTCGACCCGGTTCTCGGGGAAGAACTCGCGGAACTCGTTGGCCAGCTGGGCGGCCAGCGACTTGTTGGGGGCGATGACCAGGGTGGGCCGCTGCACCTCCTGAATGGTCCACGCCATGGTCGCCGACTTCCCCGAGCCGGTGATGCCGAGCAGCGTCTGGAACCGGTCGCCGCGGCGGATGCCATGGGCCAACTGCTCGATGGCCTTGGGTTGGTCGCCTGCGGGGGCGAAATCGGATACGACCTTGAACGGCGGCACGGGGACCAGGCTACCGAGGGGGTGCGACAATTTCGGAGGGTGCCGCCGGGTGGTGGGCCGGCCGCCGAACTTGCCCTGAAAACGTTGCGGATTCCGCAACGTTTCGGGCGCAACTTCGGTGCGGGGGACGGGCGGGCGACAGGAGATTCACCCGGATGGAGGTCGCACGGCGCTCGGCCCCGTCCGTACCGTCCGAGCCGTGCCCGAGCCCTTCGACCTGTCGCGCCCGCCCAAGGCGGTCACCGACGACGTGGCCCGCCTGGGCGCCGCCCTCGACGAGAAGGTCCCCCGCAAGCGACTCGACCACAACCTGCTGATCGCCACCTGGAACATCAGGGCCTTCGGTGACCTCACCGAGGCCTGGCAGGCCCCGCCCGACGCCAGCCCCAAGCGCGACTACCACGCCTTGGCGTGCATCGCCGAAATCGTCTCGCGCTTCGACGTCATCGGCATCCAGGAGGTGCGCGGCAACCTCAAGGCGCTGCGCCACCTGCTGAAGCTGCTCGGCCCCGACTGGTCGTTCGTGCTCACCGACGTCACCCGCGGCAAGCCCGGCAACGACGAGCGCATGGCCTTCCTTTTCGACACACGGCGAGCGCGCATGTCGGGGCTGGCCTGCGAACTGGTGCTGCCCGCCGACTACGCCGAGGGCGTCGAGCAGTTCGCCCGCACCCCGTACGCCGTCAGCTTCCTGTCGGCAGGCCGCGACTTCAAGGCCACCTTCATCCTCGTCACGCTCCACGTCCTCTACGGCAAGCGCAAACAGGACCGCACGCCGGAGTTGGCTGCCATCGCCAAGTGGGTGGAGGACATGGCCCTCGACGTCAACGCCTACGACCAGAACCTGCTGGTGCTCGGCGACTTCAACACCGACCGCCGCGACGACCCCAACTACCAGGCGCTGATGTCGACCGACCTCTGGGTGCCGCCCGAGCTGCACGAGGTGCCTCGCACCATCTCGTCGAACGACCCGACAGCCAACCACTACGACCAGATCGCCTGGTTCAACGGCGAGGGCAAGGCGCCCGCGCTCTCGCTCACCTACGCAGGCCAGGCCGGCTGCGTGAACTTCGTCGACGTGGTCTTCGCCGACCTCGACACCAACGACCTGTCGTGGAAGATGTCGGACCACCTTCCCCTGTGGGTCGAGTTCCTCGTCTGAGGTCCGAGGGCTACGGGAAGGCGTGGACGACGATGCGGTAGTTCAACTTCTTCAGCATCGGGTTGCCCTTGGCCAGTCGCTTGGCCTGCGTGCGGGGGCCGATGTGGGGCGGGCCGATGGTGGTCTCCACCCGTGAGAACCCGGCGGCCCGGCACAAGCCGTGCAGTGCCCTCTCGTTGGGCACGTACCAGTTGCCGAAGTCGTTGTTGAGCTCGGTGCCCGGATAGAAGAGCATCAGCTCGGTGTCCTCGAGCCCTCGCAGCCACACCGCCTCGGTCTCGATGACGGCCACCTCGCGGGTCACCTTGCGCACCCGCTCCATGGCGGTCAGGGGTTCCTTGATGTGGTACAGCACCCCGAGGTAGAGCACGACGTCGAACACGCCCAACTCGTCGAGGTCGATTTTCATGAAGTCGCCCACCTTGGGCTCGACCTTGCTGCCCAGCACCTCACGGGCCAGGTTGAAGCCGGACTGGCCCGGCAGGTCGGGCAGCCAGAAGTCGGTGTCGTCACGGTCGTGCTCGGGCAGCGTGCCTTGCGCCCGGCACTGGTCCCAGTAGACGTCGCGAGCCTTGAGGTCGACGCCCCAGGCGTAGTGGTCGAGCGCAGTGATCGACGTGGCGCCGCCCCGCTCGGCAGCGAAGGAGTAGTAGCCGTCCCACGCACCGATGTCGAGCACGCTGCGCTCGCTGAAATCGGGCAGTGTGCCGAGCGGCATCCCTGCCGCCAGCCCCGCCCTGCCGGGGGTGACGATGCCGTTGCCCAAGTCGATGGCGTGATGCCACGTGATGGCGTTGACGCGCTCGCGCAGTGCTTCTTCCACGAGGAGGAGACGCTAGTCGGCGTGCTGCCTAGAACTCGATCCGGGGCGGTCGGGCCACGTCGTCGCGCACGGCCGCCTCGATCTCGAAGTATTGCGCCTCGGTAAAGCCGAACTGGCGGGCGATGAGGTTCGACGGGAACGCCTGCACCCGCCGGTTCAGCTCCTGCACGTTGGCGTTGTAGAAGCGCCTGGCCGCTTGCAACCGGTCCTCGGTGACGGCCAGCTCCTGCTGCAGTTGCACGAAGTTCTCGTTGGCCCGCAGTGCCGGGTACGCCTCGGCCACTGCGAACAGTTGGCGCAGCGCCCCCACCAACGGCCCTTCCGCCGCGGCCTGTTGCGCGGGCGGCCCTTCCGTCGCCTGCGCGGTGGCCCGTGCGCGCACCACGGCGTCGAGCGTCTCGCGCTCGTGGCCCGCGTAGCCCTTGACCGTCTCCACCAAGTTGGGCACCAGGTCGTAGCGGCGTTGCAACTCGGTGTCGATGTTGGCCCACGAACTGCGGACCAGGTTCCGCTGGCTCACGAAGCGGTTGTAGGAGACGACCACCGCCAGCACGAGGACGACGATGGCCCCGAGGACGACCCACACTCCGGTCACGACGACGCCTTTCCGTAGTCGGCCCACACGAGCCGAGGGATGTGCGAGACGAACGCCTGCGCCGACGACAGCAGTGTCGGCACCTGCTCGACTGGCAACTGCTCGCTGTAAGCAAGCAACCAGGGCCCGCTCACCTCGTAGCAATGCTTGTGCGTGGCCGCCAGCAGCCACTCGATGAACCGTGCGTCGAGCAGCTTGAAGGCGAACTGCCGGTCGTCGGCCCGCACGTCGAAGCGGCGGTTGAAGTCCTCCGACTCGAACTCGATATCGCGAAAGCCCACGTGGTCTGCCAACCGGGAGAACGCCGTCTCGCGCTCGATGCGCACATGGGGGACCATTGCGTCGATGCGCAACAGCACCACGGAGAAGCGCCGGTAGTTGCGTGACCGGCCGCCCTTGCTGTCGCTCGACTCCTCGTAGAACCAGTAGTCGGCGACGTGGACGTCGAAGCCCTCCCATGTGCCGGATGCGACGTTGTCGCACCCTCGCCCGTCGCCCCGTTCGAACAGGGCGAAGTCGAACCGGGTGGGCATCGACTTGTCGACGGGCACGAACGTCATCGCCCGGGTCAGGGCCCAGGTGGCCAGGGCTTCGCGCCGGCGGTTCTTGGCCTGCCACTGGTGCACGGCGACAGCGATGACGAGCGCGAAGACGCCGGCGACCACGAAGAAGAAGGCGAACGGGGTCAGAGCGAACGGATCCATGCCCAACACCGATCGACCTCGGCCCGCAGCTCGTCGAGCGATCCCCTGTTGTCGATCACGAAGTCGGCGGCGGCCAGCCGCTGTTCCCGCGTGGCCTGGGCCGCCATGCGTGCCCGGGCATCGGCTTCGTCCATGCCCCGCTGCTGCACCAGCCGCTGCACCGCCACGTCAGGCGGCACGTCGACCACGATCAACCCCGCGACCGGATAGGGGTTGATCGACTCGACCAGCAGCGGCACGTCGAGCACGACGACATGGTCGGTGTCGGCCTCGGCCGCCAACCGCTCGACGATCACCTCGCCGATGGCGGGGTGCGTCAGCGCGTTGAGGTCGCGCAGGGCGTCGGGGTCGTTGAACACGATGGCGGCCAAGGCGGGTCGGTCGACGGTCCCGAAACGGCCGAGGACCGCGTCGTGGACGCGGCCCCCGGGTGCCATGTTCTCTCGATGGACGGCGTCGGCGTCGATGATCACCGCGCCGCGCTCGGCCAGCAGCGCCGAGACCGTCGACTTGCCGGAACCGATGCCGCCGGTAAGCCCGACGACGAGCACCGCCTGCTACTCGGCCGGCGTGGCTTCGCCGCCCTCCTCGACGGGCGCCTCCGCGGGTGCCTCGGCCGACGCCTCGGCGGGCGCCTCGGCGGCAGCCGTGCCTTCCAGCGCCTCGCCCGTCTTGGGGTCGAGCCCGTACTCCGCCGCATAGTCGGCCCAGGCCGCCTGCGCCTCGTTGTCGGGCGTGAACTCGGTGACGCCGATGTAGTTGCCCTGCTCGTCGTAGGCGTGCTCGCCGAAGTGCTCGCGGTACTCGGCGGCCACTTCACCGCCTTCGGCGGCCTGCTTGATCGATAGGCTGATGCGGCGGCGGGCCAGGTCGATGTCGATGATCTTGACCCACAGCTCTTCGCCGGGGGTGACGACCTGCTCGGGGAGGTCGACGTGGTGCACGGCCATCTCGGAGATGTGCACGAGGCCCTCGATCCCTTCGCCCACCTGGACGAAGGCGCCGAACGGCACCAGCTTGGTGACCCGGCCGTAGACCAGTTCGCCGACGCGGTGGGCGTTGGCGAACTCCTGCCACGGGTCTTGCTGGGTGGCCTTGAGCGAGAGGGAGATGCGCTCCTTGTCGAGGTCGACGTCGAGCACCTGCACGTCGATCTCGTCGCCCACGTTGACGACCGACGAGGGGTGGTCGACGTGCTTCCACGACAGCTCGGAGACGTGCACGAGGCCGTCCATGCCGCCGAGGTCGACGAAGGCGCCGAAGTTCACCACCGAGCTCACCACGCCGCGGCGAACCTCGCCGGGCTTGAGGTTGGTGAGGAAGTCCTCGCGCTGTTCCTTCTGCGTCTCTTCCAGCCACGCCCGGCGGCTGAGCACGACGTTGTTGCGGTTCTTGTCGAGCTCGATGATCTTGGCCTCGAGCGTCTTGCCCACATAGGGCTGGAGGTCGCGCACCCGGCGCAGCTCGACCAGCGACGCGGGGAGGAAGCCGCGCAGGCCGATGTCGAGGATGAGGCCGCCCTTGACGACCTCGATGACCGGGCCTGTGACGACGCCGTCGTTTTCCTTGATCTGCTCGATCGTGCCCCAGGCCCGCTCGTACTGGGCCCGCTTCTTGGACAGGACGAGGCGGCCTTCCTTGTCCTCCTTCTGGAGGACGAGCGCCTCGATCTCCTCGCCCATGCTGACGATCTCTGAGGGATCGACGTCGTGGCGGATCGACAGCTCACGGGCGGGGATCACGCCCTCGGACTTGAAGCCGATGTCGAGCAGGACCTCGTCCTTGTCGACTTTGACCACGGTGCCCTTGACGATGTCGCCGTCGTCGAACTCGACGATGGTGCCGGCGATGGCGTCTTCGAGGGACATGCCCCCAAGGTCGTCCTCGGTGATCTGCTTGGGGACGTACTCGTCTGCGTCGTCGACAGCAGTGGGCACTTCGGTGGTCTGGGTGACGTCGGACATGGAGGTAGGTCGCTTTCGGTTCGGACAGGAATCGCGTCGACCTGGTGCCGACGGCTCAAGAAAGGGTACTACCGCCGGCTTTACGAGCCACCACGAGCCACTCGGGATGGTCGAGGTCGGGCTGGTTGCGGCCGTAGGCGCCGGGGGTGACGGCCCACAGGTGCTCGACGGCAAGGCCGCTGCGGGCGCACAGAAAGCGGAGCTCTCGCGGGGTGAAGCACGAGGTCCACAGGTCGAACTTGGCCTCTTCCCCCGCCTCGTTCTTCACCGTCGTGTGCTCGTGGTTGACGCCCGCGGCGGCGTCGAAGCTGTCGGTCTCTTCGAGGAAGCGCACGGCGAAGTAGGCGGAGAACGCCGAGAGGGCGACGACATCGCGGGTGGCGCGGGCCATGCCGTCGAGCACGGCAGGGTCGTCCTCCCCCACCAGGCCGAAGCCGCCCTGGCACAAGGAGATGACCGCGTCGAAGTCGCCGTCGTAGGGCAGGGCGCGGGCGTCGCCCACCTCGAAGGTGGCGCCGGTCGGCGCGTCGCGCCGGGCCAGTTCCACGAAACGCTCGGAGATGTCGACGCCGTGGGCCTCGATGCCCCGGCGGGCCAGCGCGTGCGCGTGGCGTCCCGGGCCGCAGCCCACGTCGAGCACGCGGGCACCGGGGCGCAGGCCGAGCGCCTCGACGAGGAAGTCGATCTCCTGCTCGGTCCCTTTGGTGAACGAGTACCGCAAGTACGCCTCGCCCAGGTGGTCGGCCACCGGCTCGAACCAATGCCGCATGGCTGAATCCTGCCGGCGCCCGACAACACGAGTACATGGCCGGCGAATTTCACCGGCTATGTACTCGGGACGGGGGTCACCGTCTGAGGGCGGCTTCGGCTTCTTCCACCATCACCGGCAGCAGGCGGATCAGGTGCATGCGGGCCACGGAGAACGAGTCGCACGCAGGCAGCAGGGGCTCGCCCAACCCGAACGACAGATCGACCGGGATGGCTCGCGGATCGCCGGCCGAGGCCTTGACCACGGTGCCGCCCAGGTTGTGCACCAGCGCGGACAGCGCGGCGACGGCGTCGGCCTTGGTGCGGGCCGATGCCAGGGCGGCGCGGGCCTCGCCTGCCGCTTGCAGCACCGAAGCTTCCGACCCCGCCGCGGCGGCCAGCGTGCGGGCTCGCGAGTTGTCGTGGCCGAGGGCGCCGGGCGTGGCCCACGAGGTGCCGTTGGCGCTCATCCACTGTTCGAACTCGGAGGCGGGCAGCGGCGCGCTCCAGTGGAAGCCTTGGGCCAGGTCGCACTCGGTGGCCCGCAGGGCAGCAAGTTGCTCGGGCCGCTCCACCCCTTCGGCCACCGCCTCCAGCCCCAAGGCATGGGCCAGGCTGACCACGCCCGCCACGATGGCGGCGTCGTCGGGGTCGTGGCCCAAGCCGTCCACGAAACGACGGTCGACCTTCAACCGCCGCACCGGGAACCGCTTCAGGTACACGAGCGACGAATAGCCGGTGCCGAAGTCGTCGACGGCCACGCGCACGCCGAGGCGGCGCAAGGCGTCGAGGGCCACCGACACCACTTCGACGTCGTCCATGAGGACGGTCTCGGTGATCTCCAAGCACAGGGCCGCGGGCGGCACGCCGTGACGAGCGAGTACGGCGGCCACTTGTTCGGGCAGCTCGCTCCCGGCCAACTGGCGGGCCGAGATGTTGACGGAGATGCCGAGCGCCGGCCACTCCGGATGGGCGTCGGTCCACGCCCGCCGTTGCCGACAGGCCTCCTCCAGCACCCACATGCCGAGCGGCACGATGAGCCCGGTCTCTTCGGCCACGGGGATGAACGCCCCCGGCAGCAGCAGCCCCTGTTCCGGGTGCTGCCAGCGCACCAGCCCTTCGGCTCCCGTCACCACGCCGGTTATGAGGTCGACCTCGGGCTGGTAGTGCACCCGCAGCTCGTTGCCGTCGACGGCGCGTCGCAGGGCGTTCTCGATGTCGAGGCGCCGCATGGCCTGGGTGCGCAACGCCTGGTCGAACACCTCGTAACGAGCGCGGCCGCGGTCCTTGGCGCGGTACATGGCGGCGTCGGCGTCACGCAGCAACGACTCGGGCGTGGCGTCCGGGTCGGTGGCCAAGGCGATGCCGATGCTGCCGCTCACGTGTACTTCGGCCCCGTCGATGACGAACGACTGGTCGAGCACCCGCTGCACGCGGTTGGCCACTTCGGCCACCTGCCGTTGGTCGGAGAGGTCTTCGCACAGCACGGCGAACTCGTCGCCGCCGAGGCGGGCGATGGTGTCGCCCGGCCGAAGGACCCGCCGCAACCGTTCGCCCACCTGTTGCAGGAGGGTGTCGCCCGCAGCGTGGCCCAGGCTGTCGTTGACCACCTTGAACCGGTCGAGGTCGAGGAACAACACCGCCGTGGCCACGCCGCCGCGCACGCCGCGCGCCAGCGCGTTGCGCAACCGGTCCATGAACAACGTGCGGTTGGGAAGCGCCGTCAGCGCGTCGTGCAGGGCTTGGTGGACCAGCCTCTCCTCGAAGCGCGTCCTTTCGACGGCGATGGCCACCAGGCGAGCGCCGAGCTCGGCGCGGGCCATGACCACCGACGACGGTGCTTCGTCGCCGGCGTGGCGGACGGTGATGGCGCCCAGCACACGGTTCTCGCGTTCGCCGCGCACAGCCACCGACCAACCGGTGCCGTCGCCCTCGTCGGCCGTGCGGCCTTCGTCGTCGAGCGTGATCTCGCATGTGTACTCCGACAGCTCGCCTTCGACGATGCCGATGACCGCGTCGAGCGTCTCGCGCAACGGCCGGCCCTGGGCCACCATGGCGAGGACTTCGGTCTGCACGGCGAGCGCCGTCATGGCCCGCTTGCGTTCGGTGATGTCGCGGGCGATGACGGAGACGCCGACCAAGGTGCCGTCGGCGTCGCGGGTGGGCGATGCGGTGATCGACGCGTCGAGCTTGCGGCCGTCACTACGCAACTGCACGGTCTCGAGGTGCTCGACGCTGCGGCCCCGCCGCACTTCGCTGAGCACGTAGTCGAGCTCGTGGGCCCGCTCCGGCGGAATGATGGCCTGCACGGAGCGGCCGATCATGGCATCGGCCTCGAAGCCGAAGGTGCGCTCCGCAGCCGAGTTCCAGCTCAGCACGTTGCCGTCGAGGTCGAGGCTCAAGATGGCGTCGTTGGAGTGCTCCACGATGGCCGCCAGCCGGCGCAGCCCTTGCTCGGCCTGCCGGCGCGCGGTGATGTCGGAGACCATGGCGAGGATGCCGGTCCGCTCCCCCGCTTCGTCGTAGGTGGGACTGGTAGCCAGGAACGCCCACACCTCTTCGCCGTCGCCGCGCATCAGGCGGGCTTCGACGCGTTGTTCGTCCCAGCCGATCGTGGCCGAACCCAGGTACTCGGCGGCCGGCGTGCCCACGATCTCGGACGGGTCGCGGCCGAGGATGAGCGCCATGGTCGTGTTGACGAAGGTGGTGACGCCTTGGTTGTCGAGCAGCCAGATGCCTTCCTCGGCGGTCTCCACGATGGTGCGGTAGCGGGCCTCGCTGGCGCGCAATGCGTCTTCCACTTGCAGGCGAGCCGTGACGTCGGAGAACGACACCACGGCGCCCTTGATGCTGCCGTTGTCGGCCAGCGGCGCGCAGGAGAGCTCGGCCTCGAACGGCGGCCCGTCCTTGGGGTAGAGCAGCTCGTGGTCGATGCGCAATTCCTGGCCGTCGAGCATGGCCTGGTGGATGCGGCACTCCCCGCGCGGGTACGGCGTGCCATCGCGTTTGGTGTGATGCACCAGGTCGTGAAGGGAGCGCCCGAGGATCTCCGCAGGCTTGTAGCCGAGCATGTCGCAGGCGGCCCGGTTCACGAACGTGCAGACGCCATCGATGTCGGTGGCGAAGACGCCCTCGCCTGCCGAGTCGAGCAGCAGTTGCAATTCGCGTCCCAACCGGTGCCGCTCGACGGCGTACTCGACGGCGCGCACGACGAGGGCAGGCGACACCTGGCCTTTGACGAGGTAGTCCTGGGCGCCCGCGGCCACGGCCGCGTGGCCTGCCGCTTCGTCGTCGTTGCCGGTGAGCACGACGACCGGGGTGTCGACCGCGGCAGACAGCGCCACGTCGAGCGCTTCGACGCCTGTGCCGTCGGGCAAGCCGAGGTCGAGCAGGACGCACGACCACGGCGCGGTGTGCAGCAGGGCGTCGGCTTGGGCCAGCGTCGGTACCCAACGCAGGTAGGCGTGCGGGGCTCCTTCGGCCAATGCCGCTTTTACCAAGGCGGCATCCCCCGGCGAATCCTCTACGAGAAGGACGCGCAAGGCTTCCGGAGCGGCGTTCACAACTCGTCCTTCGGCAGTCGCACGATCGAGAGCCAGAAGCCTTCGATGGACTGCACGACGCCGAGGAACTCGGTGAAGTCCACGGGCTTGCTGATGTAGCAGTTGGCGTGCAGGTCGTAGCTCTTGAGGATGTCGACCTCGGCCGTCGAGGTGGTCAACACGACTACCGGGATGCGGCGGAGCGCTTCGTCCGACTTGATCTCGGCCAGCACCTCGCGCCCGTCCTTGCGGGGCAGGTTGAGGTCGAGCAGCACGAGGTCGGGGCGCGGCGACTCGGCGTAGTCGCCCTCGCCTCGCAAAAAGGCGATGGCTGACTCGCCGTCGCCCACGACGTGCAGGTCGTTGGCGATGCGGGCGTCGCGCAACGCCTCGGTGGTGAGGGCGACGTCGCCCGGGCTGTCCTCTACCAAGAGGATCTGGATGGGGCTGATGGCCGCGGTGGTCATCCGAAAACCTTTCGTGAAGCCGGCAGGGTGAAAACGAGGGTGGCGCCACCGCCGGGCGTGTCTTCCACCTCGATGCGACCGCCGTGGCGCTCGACGATGCGCCGGCAGATGGCGAGGCCGATGCCGGTGCCTTCGTAGTCCTCACGGGCATGGAGTCGCTGGAACATTCGGAAGATGCGCTCGCGGTGCCGCTCGGGCACGCCGATGCCGTGGTCCGCAACGGCGAAACGTACGTAGCGGCCGTCGGGGACCCCGGCGACGGTGACCACCGGCACCTCGCCGGGCACCGTGAACTTCACGGCGTTGGCGACGAGGTTGGCGAACAGCTCCCGGAGTTGGCCGGGGTCGCCGTGCACCTCGGGAAGCACGCCCACCTGCACGTCGGCGCCGCCGTCGGCGATGGCCGACGACAGCCCGATCATCACCTCGTCCATCACCCGGTTGCAGTCGACGTCCTTGGTCGCCAGCGGCGACTGGCCCACCCGCGCGTACTCCAGCAGGTCTTTGATCAACGACTGCATGCGGTTGCACCCGTCGACGGCGAAGGCGATGTAACGGTCGGCGTCGTCGCCCAGCTTGCCTTCGTAACGGCGGGCCAGGAGCTGCACGTGGCCGGAGATGACCCGGAGCGGCTCCGACAAGTCGTGGGATGCCACGTAGGCGAACTCCACCAAGTCGGCGTTGGAGCGTCGCAGGTCCTCGTTGGCCGCTTCGAGCTCCCGGTTGTAGCGGGCGAGCTCGTGCTGCACGGCGGCCACGCGGTCTTCGAGCTGGCGGCGTCGGATCTGGCTGCCGAGGTGGGCGGTCACCAAGGCCACGACGTCGACCATGGCGTCGTCGTGCACGGTGCGCACGCCGACGTTGAAGCAGAACACGGCGACAAGCTCGTCGGCCGCCAGCACCGGCACAGCCACGTTGTTGTAGCCCCACGCCACACGGTTGTGGCGCCATGCCGTCGTGGCCACGTCCACGTCGAGGGCACCGACGTCACCACTGGGCAGCAGGGCGTCGGCCTCGCAGAGCCAGGCGGCAGCAGCCAGCCACCCGGTGCGCTGCATCACCAGGTGCAGGACGTCGCGCAAAGCGTCCGCCAGGTCGCCCGCATTGGCCACTGCGCTGGTTGCCCGCCGCAGCAGGAGCAACTCCTCCGGCACGCCCGTACTACCCGTCACGGCCTGCGTGTCCGTTTCCCCCGTCATATCCCCCTCATCGGTCATAGAACAGACGATCAAAGCCGATAGCAAGGACCTGGGGGCAGGATGATGCTTTCAGGTAGTCATGTACATAGTCCGCGGGTGACGCGAAACGCACGCAGCGGGAGCTTTGTCAGCCCTTGGCGTCGGCCCAGCTTTTGCCCCACGACAGGTTGACTTCGAGGTCGACGCGAAGCTCGCACGCTCCCCGCATGGCGGCGAGGGTCAATTCGGCGGCCTTGTCGTGCTCTTCGGGCGGCACTTCGAGGATTACCTCGTCGTGTACCTGGAGGATCAATCGACTGCGCAGTTGCTCTCGTTCCAACGCATCGTCGAGGCGCACCAACGCCACCTTGAAGATGTCGGCCGCCAAGCCTTGGATGCCTGCGTTCATGGCCTGGCGTTCACCTGCTTGGCGGATGCGGAAGTTCGACGACGACAGCTCGGGGATGAGGCGGCGGCGGCCGAACAAGGTCTCGGTGTAGCCCTTCTTGCGGGCTTCCTGCACCGTCCGCTCCATGTAGGCCTTCACGTTGGGGAAGGCAACGAAGTAGGCGTTGAGGATCTCGGCCGCTTCGTCGACGGGGATGCCGAGTCGCTGGGCCAATCCGTACGACTCCATGCCGTAGGCCAAGCCGTACGAGACCATCTTGGCCTTCGAACGCTGCGCCATGGTCACCTCGCCCGGGTCGACGGCGAAGATCCGCGAGGCGGTCGCATTGTGGATGTCGCTCTTCGACGTGAAGGCCTCGATGAGCCCCGGGTCTTCGGCCAAATGGGCGATGACTCGCAGCTCGATCTGGTTGTAATCGGCCACCAACAGGTCCCAACCCTCTTCGGGGATGAAGGCCCGGCGGAACTGGCGCCCTTCCTCGGTTCGGATTGGGATGTTGTGGAGGTTGGGCCGGTCCGACGACAGTCGGCCGGTGCGGGCCACCGTCTGCTGGAAGGTGGCGTGAATGCGGCCGTCGGCGGGGTCGACTTCGTTGAGCAGGCTTTCGCCGTAGGTGGAGCGCAGCTTCTCCACTTCCCGATAGCGCAACAGCTTGTCGACAATGGGATGGACGCCCTTCAACTTCTCAAGGGTGGCGGCGTCGGTGGAGAACCCCGTCTTGGTCTTCTTCTGCGGCTGGAGGCCGAGCTCGTCGTAGAGGACTGTGCGCAGTTGCTTGGTGGAGTTCACCACGAACGGGTGGCCCGCCAGCTCTTGGATCTCGGTGTCGAGGGCACGGGCTTCCTCGGTCAGCGTGGCCACCAGGCTGCGCAGGTAGTCGGCATCGACGCGGACGCCGATGTCCTCCATGCGGGCCAAGGCGCGCACCAGGGGGCGTTCGATGTCGTCGTAGAGCGGGCGCAGGGCGCGGGCTTCCAACGCCGCGGTGAGCGGCGGGACCAGGCGGGCGATCGCCGCGGCGCGGCGCCCTGCTTCTTCGGCCGGGTCGGTGGCGGTGCCGTCGAGGTCGAGCTGGCCCGCGGGCGGGGCGTCGGGCGATCGGACCTCGATCTGGGCATAGCGGGTGCAGAGCTCTTCCAGCAGGTACTGGGTCTCGGCCGGGTCGACCAGGTAGGCGGCGATGGCGGTGTCGACCTCCAGCGTGCGCACGTCGATGCCGTGCTGGCGGCGCAGCGCACGCATCAGCTCCTTGGCCTGGTGGGCGTGCACGGGCCGGTCGAGCAGCGCGGCGGTGATCTCCTCGGCCGACACCCAGGCCGCCACCTCGCCGTCGGAAAGGGCGACGCCGGCCAAGGGCGAACGCCCCTCGATGCCGGTCCACGCCGCGGTGACGGCCACCGGGCCGTCGGCCAGTTCGTCCACTGCGGCGGCCCCTCGGCGCACCTCGACCTCGAAGGCCTCGACGGCGATCTCTTCGCCCGGTGCGGGGGCGGTGCCCACCGCTTCGAGCAAGCGGTCCCACAGCGTGCGGAACTCGAGGAAGTTGAAGAGGTTGCGCACCTCCTCGGTGTCCCAGCCGCCCATCTTCAACTGGTCGATGTCGCAGTCGATGGCGATGTCGCGCATCAGCGGCGTGGCCCGGGCGTTGAGGCGCACCCGTTCCTCGTAGGCACCCAGGTTCTCCCGCAGCTTCGGCGTGCACTTGGCCAGGTTGGCGAACACGCCGTCGAGGTTGCCGTAGTCGTTGAGCAGCTTGGCCGCCGTCTTCTCCCCCACCCCGGGCACGCCGGGCAGGTTGTCGGACGGGTCGCCCCGCAGCGCCGCGTACTCCGGGTACATGGCCGGGGTGACGCCGGTGCGCTCCTTGATGCCGGCTTCGTCGTAGAGCACGTAGTCGCTCACGCCGCGCCGGTTGTAGAGGACCTTCACGTGCGGGTCCTCGACGAGCTGGTAGGCATCGCGGTCGCCGGTGACGACGATGACGTCGTCGCCCCGGTCGCGGGCCTGGGTGGCCAGGGTGGCGATGATGTCGTCGGCTTCGACGCCGGGCTGCTCCAGCAGGGGAATGCGCAGGGCTTCCACCACTTGGCGCACCAGGCCCATCTGCTGTCGCAGGATGTCGGGGGCTTCGGCTCGGCCCGCTTTGTAGTCGGGCACCATCTCGTGGCGGAAGGTGGGCTCGGGCCGGTCGAAAGCCACGGCGATGCTGTCGGGCCGGTGGTCCTTCAGCAGGTTGACGAGCATGGAGGTGAACCCGAAGACGGCGTTGGTCACCTGGCCCGAAGCGGTCGCCATATCGGTGGGAAGGGCGAAGAAGGCCCGGTAGGCGAGGGAGTTGCCGTCGAGGAGGAGGAGCTTCGCCACAGCAGCATCGTAAGCGCCGCGCCCCAGGCAATCGTGAGGGTGACCTGGCGGGCACCGAAGGCCCGGAAGTCGGGGAACACCTGGTGCGGCGGGAGCGGGAAGCCCACTGTGAACGGGTCGACGGCCAAGCGGATGGCTTCTGTGTGGGCGGCTAGGGCGACGGCGGCGGCGACGGCCAGCGACCAAGCGGCGAGCACGGCGGCGGTGCGGGGCAGGCGGGCGGCGCCGTGGGCGATCAGCACCACGAGCACGGGCAGGCCGGCGATGAGCATGCGGCCCGGGAACCACCACCCCATGATGGTGATCGACACGAACGTGCCCATGAGCACGCACACGGCGAGGGGTGCCAGGTACGCCGCCGTGCGGCGGGTGATGCCCCACAGGGCGAGCGGGGCAAGGGGCAGCCAGCGGAAGAGGCCGAAGCGGGCGTCGAGGAACAGGCCGTAGAGGCGATAGGAACGGCCGCCCCAGTCGACGTGGTCGGCCAGGATCGAACTGTCGCCTTCGCCCGACCACACGATGTTGGTGGAGTACGGGGTGAGGCCGCCAAAGGTGTGCTGGTGCCACCACACGAAGTGCACCGCGCCCAGGGCCAGCAGGGCCACCGCTCGCCTGTCGACGGGATGGCGGCGGGCGTAGCCGACGGCGAGCACCGTGCCGAGGGGCACGTACTTCACGCCCAACCAGGCGAGGGCGAACAACACCGCGGCGAAGAGGAACGGGCGAGCCCGCTCGTCGGTGACCAGCAACAGGGCGAGGCTGAGGAGCAGCGCGGCGGTGGCCTCGGGGTAGACCTGCGAGCCGTAGACCAGGCCGGGCACGCCCGCCCCCACGGCCACGGCGGCGAGCACGGCCGCCCACTGCGGGGCCTTGGTGCGCAGGGCGACGACGGCCATGGCCGCCATGGCCAGCGCCCACAGCAACACGAGGAACCGCTGCACGCCGCGCAGCCCTCCGAGCGCGTAGGCGGGCACCAGCAGCAACGGCAGGCCCGGGTCGTGCGGCGCCAGCAATCGCCCGTCGGGTGCGGGCGTCATCTGCTTCCACAACGGGACGGTGCCGTCCCAGAAGGAGCGCATCTCTTCGTTGGCGTACTCGTCGCGCAGGTCGAGGTCGCCGTCGCTCACCAGCGACTGCACGGTCAAGAGGTAGAAGGGCTCGTCGCCGGTTGTGGCCGCCGTGCGCGAGGCCCGCATCCCCACTGCGGCCTGCCCGGCCAGGAACACGACGAGGAAGACGACGAGGGCGGGCCGGCGCATGGTCGGGCCGATGTTAGGCGCACCTAAGGGCGTAGACTTCGACGCTATGTCCGACGGGTTCCACCCTCCGCTCGAGGAGTACCTCGAAGCCATCCACGAGTTGGAGGAGGAAGGCACGCAGGTCATCCAGGCGCGCTTGGCGGAACGGCTCGGGCACTCGGCGCCCTCGGTCTCGGAGATGATCCGGCGCCTGCGGGGCGAGGGCTACCTCGACGTGCGTGACCGGGCCGTCACCCTCACCGACAAGGGGCGCACGCTGGCCGAGAGCGTGGTGCGCAAGCACCGCCTGGCCGAACGGCTGTTGACCGACGTCATCGGCCTGCCGTGGCACAAGGCCCATGTGGAAGCGTGCCGCTGGGAGCACGTCATCTCCGACGAGGTGGAAGAGCGCTTGGTGGCGCTGCTCGGCAACCCCAGCACCTGCCCCCACGGCAACCCCATCCCCGGCACAGCGGGCGTGGCCCCCGACGTGGTGCCGCTGTCGGACGCCGAGCCCGGTGCGCAGGTGCGCCTGGAGCGGGTCATGGAACAGGTCGAGCTCGACTTGGAGACGCTGACCTACCTGTCGACCCACGGCTTCACGCCCGGCGCCGACGCCAAGGTGCGCTCGAAGGCGCCCGACGGCACGCTCACCTTGGAGCTGTCCGACGGCACCATCGCCCTCGGCCCCTCGCTGGCCGAGCAGCTGTACGTCTCCAGCACCTAGAAATACCCGCCGGCCCCTGTCACTCAAACCGCCAGCCCGCTCGTTGAGCGGGAGATGGTTGTCACCGCCGCCGATCTCCGAGCGATCGCCCCACCAGTGGTGGTGGCCGCCGACTTCGACGAGGCCTTCCGGCCGCTGTTCCTGCTGGCCTTCCGCGCCGCCCATCGCATCCTGCGTGACACCGCGGCGGCCGAAGACGTGGCCGCCGACGTGCTCGGCCGCCTCCACGACCGCTGGGGCCGGCTCGGTTCGGCGGCGCACCGCGACGCCTGGGTGGTGCGGGTAGCGACCAACCGAGCCCTCGACGTCGTGCGCCGAGGACCGGCGCCCGCCCCCGCCGCGCCGCCGAGCTCGTTCGAGGACGAGGTGGCGTCGCGCCTGGTGCTCACCTCGGCGTTGCGGCGCCTTTCGAGGCGCCAGCGGGAAGCCGTCGCCTTGCGCTTCCTGCTCGGCCTCCCCGAACACGAGGTCGCCCGCGTGCTCGGCATCGCCGAGGGCAGCGTGCGCCGTCATGTCGACCGGGGGCTTCGCCGACTACGGGCCGGCATGGAGGAACGATGATCGACAGCCTCGTCCTGCCCGAACGGCCGTTTGCCGACTTGCACGACGACGTGCTGCGGCGCTCGGCCCGCCTGCGCAGTGCGCGTCGGCGACGGTTCGGACTGGCGACGACTGCGCTTGCTTCGGCGGTGGCCGTGGCGGTCGCCATGGCCGGCGGGCCGATCGGGTACGACGTCTCGACTCCCGCTGGCCCGGCGGTTGAAGGCTCTCCGGTCGACACCAGCGTTGTCGCAACGCCGCCGCCGCCCACAGCGGGGGGCGCCACCGTCGTCGCACCACAGGCGCCCCGCCTGTCGGATTCCGTTCCGGGCGTACGGCCACTGGCTCCGGCCTTCGCGCCACGCACGTGGGTGCTCGTCAACGACGGCGGCCTCTCCGAGGTCGACGGGCTGGATCGCACCGTGCGCCCTGTGGAGTCCCCCACCGGCATGGAGATGCGGTGGTCGCCCGACGGCACGTCGTTGGTGCGCGGCGACGACGACGACCTGTGGGTGGCCGACCGGCGCATCTTCGACGGTTCCGACCGCGATGCCGCCGCTGCCCCGGTGTGGCTGCCCGACAACCGCACGGTCGTGTTCGTGCGCAGGCAGGGATTGGTGGAGCCCACGCACGCGTTGTGGGCGGTCGACGTCCGCGCCGGGGCGCTCAAGCGGGTGCGCGACCTCGACGGCGGTGGCGTCACCCCCACGGTGGCCCCCGACGGGCGCATCGCCTACCAGTGCGCGGCAGGCGGCTATGCCCGCGTGTGCCTGACCGACCGCACCGGAGCCGACCTCGGCGTCGTCCCCGGGAGCGACTGGTACGGGCACCTCTCGTGGTCACCCGACGGGGCCTGGATCGCCGTCACCGTCGGGTTCGGGGGGCCGTCGTCCGGCGTCATGCTGCTGCGTCCCGACGGCTCGGCTCGCCATGCCGTCGTGCGCGAGCGGGTCACACGTCGACCGGTGTGGTTCGCCGACAGCACCCGCCTCGTCGTCGACCTGCTCCCGCCCGACTCGGTGTTGCCCGACAACCAGCCGTGCACGCAGGCGCCCTGCCCCGACGACACCGGCATCTGGTCGGTGGCCCTCGACGGGAGCGATGCCCGACTGGTGGTCGACGCCCACCTCGGCGCCCTGCTCGATGCCCGATCGGGCACCTGACTCGCACCAACGCGAACCCCAACCAGGAGGAACACCATGTTGCCCATCAAGACCCTTGCCGCCGTTGCCGCCATTGCCGCGGCCCTCGCCCCCGGCATTGCCCATGCCGACGACCCCCTCATCTCCGACACCGCAGGCGACGCCACCCCACTGGCCGTCTGCGTCACCTGGGCCGAGCAAGGCATCGACACATGTGGGGCTCGGCCGCTGTCGGACCCCACGCTCGACATCGTGTCGGGTGACCTCGACACCACCGGCAGCAAGCTGGTGTGGTCGACGACACTGCTCGACCTCGACGACACCGCGGGGCGCACGTACGGCATGTCGGCGCGCAGCGGCGGCGCCGACCTGGGCGTCCGCTTGGCCGCCGACGGAACCGCCTTGGTCGAGGTGTACAAGATGCACGTCGGCTATGCCTCCGCGCCGGCCGACGTCGTCGTCGACACGGCCACCGACACCGTGACGTGGTCGGTCCCCCTCGCCACGCTCGACGCGCTGCGGGCCCAGGCCTGCCCGGCGTGCGCGCCGATCGGCAGGGGCTCGGTGCTGGGCGACGTCGCCGCTTCCACGTCGGACGGCCGCTGGGGCGACGGTGCCACCGCCGGCCGGACCTACACCATCGGCGGGTAGTCGAAACTCAGCGGGTGCGGGCGGCCCGCACCATGGCAGGCAGCACCCGGCGCACGTACCGGCCCAGCGTGACAAAGCTGCGGCCGGTACGGCGCCGTTCGTAGGTGATCGGGACTTCGCGGTAGCGGAAGCCCTTGCGCAACAGGTCGAGGGTGAGGACCTGGGCGTAGTTGTAGTCGTGGTTGATGCGGGCGACGGCGAGGGCATCGGCGCCGAGCGCTCGCATCCCCGACTGGCCGTCGCTGATGCGGTGCCGGGCCACCGCGGCGGTGAGCAGGGTGAGCAACCGGTTGCCCAGGCGGCGGTGCGGGAGCATCGAGCGGATGGTGCCGTTGAAGCGGGAACCGACCACGTAGTCCGCCTCGCCGTCGATGATGGGCCGGGCCAGCGTCGGCAGTTCGGCGGGGTCGTACTCGCCGTCGGCGTCGAGGAAGGCGGCCACCGAGGCACCCATGGCATGCGCCGTTTCCAGGCCGGTGCGCACGGCGGCGCCGAGGCCCAGGTTGCGGTCGTGGGCCACGACCTTGGCGCCCGCGGCGACAGCGATCGCCGCGCTGTCGTCAGTGGAGCCGTCGTCGACCACCACGGTCTCCCAGTCGGCAGGGACGCGCTCGATGACCGAGGCCACGGTGGCTGCTTCGTTGCGCACGGGAAGGATCGCCACCTTTGGCCCGGTGGCCGGGGTGGGATCGGCGTTGCAGAGCAGGCACGTGCCCACCGAACGCTCGGGGGTGCGCACGCCCATGCGGTGGGCCAACGTGGCGGTGACGTCGAGCAGCGACACCTCGTCGCGCAGCGGTCGCGGCGGCACCCCGGCGCCCCACCAGATGCAGGGCACGTAGCGCTCGGTCGGGGTCCAGTGGCCGTGGCCGCCGATGCCGATGCCTTGGCCGTGGTCGGAGAGCACGCCGATGGTCACGCCATCGAGGCCGCCCCACCGGTCCGCCAGCCAGTCGACCAGGCGCTCCAGTTCTGTGTCGGTCGACTCGATGTGGGCCAGGTACTCGTCGTAGTAGGAGCCCCGGAAGTGGCCGGTCTGGTCGACGCTGAGGGTCTGCACCACCAGCAAATCGGGGTCGTCGGCCTCCACCACTTCACGGGCCTTGTTGCACAGGGCCCAGTCGATCTCGTCGTTGGGCATGACCGCGGTGACCGTGCTCACGTCGTCGCCGAAGGCGTCGACCAGGTGGGCGATGCCGACCATGTGGGCGCTGGGCACGACGTCGAAGATCGACTCGCATTTCACGCCCAGCGAGGGCACGAAGTTGGAGTGCATGCCGTGGACTGCTGGGGGCGCGCCGGTGAGGATCGAACTGAAGCAGGTGACGGTGCGAGCCGGGTAGACGGTCTCGCAGGTGTGGTAGCGGATGCCCTCGGCGGCCAAGCGGTCGAGGAACGGCGTATGGGCTTCGTCGAAACGGTCGTTGCGGCAGCCGTCGATGACCAGCAGCAGGACCTTGCGGCTGGGCGGGCCGCACTCGGCGACGCCTGCGTTGCGGGGGCGCCGGTCGGCGGCGTGGTCGCCGGTGGCCCGGCCGGGCACCCAGGTGACGAGGTGGCGGTGCACCACAGCACCCACGGCCCAGGCGGCAATGCCCGCGGCCAGCAGGGTGGCGGTCGGGCGGGTCGAGTGGCCGACGGCCAGGAGGGCGGCCACCTTGGGCACCTGTTCGAGGAAGTTGCCCGAGGTGGGGTCGGGGTTCTCCAGCACCAGGCGCCAGAAGCGCACGAAGTTGGTGAGGGGCGCGCCCAGCCGGAGGTGGTAGTAGACGGTACCCCACAACACGATGGTGAAGGTGAGGTACAGGCCGAGGGCCAAGGCGGCGGCGCCGAGGGGGAGGCCGCCGGCGACGACGACCACGGCGGCGGCCACCGCCCACAGGATGGCCCGCAGGTGCAGGGGGTAGGCGTGGCGGAACCAGGCCAGGGCGAGGGGCGCGCAGGCGGCGATGCCTGCGAGAGGGGCGCCGGTGACGAGCAGGAGGAAGCCGACGAAGACGAGGGTGAAGGGCTTGCCCTCGTTGAGCACGTTCCAGGCCCGTGCCGCAGCCTCCTCCATCGGCCCGGCCGAGCGGCTGGTGCCCGAGGTGTTGCGATGGAGGATCGAAGTGTGCGGAGTTCCCGCGCAGGACGCGCCGGAACCCCGCACAGTTCGTTTACTCAACGGTGAAGTTCTGGACCATCCCGAGGTTGTCGTGGCGGCCGCCGCCCGAGCCGATCAGGCACTTGGCGGTGTAGCGGCCCGCGGGGATGTCGACGGCGAGCTCACCGCTCTTGCCCGCGTCGACGCCGTGGACCTCGGCCAGCTCCTTGGTGCCCTGCATGATGACGAACTCGTGCTCGGTGGGGCCCTCGTTCTTCACCCGGAAGAGGACCTTGCCCGCCTTGACGGTGGTGGGCATCTCGAACTTGAAGTCGCGCATCACGACGTCGACGGTGGTGGTGGCCTCGGCTGCGGGCACCGTCTTGAGCGTGGTCTCGTGGGCGTGGCTGCCCGAACCCGAGCCGCTGCCGCTGGCCGAGCCCGCGCTGCCCGGACGGTCCTCGCCGCCGCCGCACGCGCCGAGCGCCAACGTGGCCAGGAGGAGGACGGATGCTGCTGCTTTCTTAGGTTGTCCTAACACGTTGGGAAACCTACGACGGGTCAGCGCACTACGACAAGTTCTTACGGCTGCAGGTCGCCGTCGAGCACGCGCTGGGCGATGGTCTTCATCGTCTCCCGCTCGTGCATGGCCGTCTTCTGGATGAACGAGAAGGCGTCGGACTCGGTCATGCCGTGGCGGTCCATGAGCATGCCCTTGGCCCGGTCGACGATCTTGCGGATCTCCAGTTGCTCTTCCAGCGACTTGGTCTGGCTGTCGAGCGCCTTCAGCTCGGCGAAGCGGCCCAAGGCCACTTCGATGGCGGGCAGCAGCTCGCTCTTCTGGAAGGGCTTCACCAGGTAGGCCAGGGCGCCCGCGTCGCGGGCCTCCTCGATGAGGTTGCGCTGGCTGAAGGCGGTGAGGATGAGCACGGCGGCCCGGCGCTCGCCGGCGATCTCCCGGGCGGCGGCCAGGCCGTCGAGGCCCGGCATCTTGATGTCGAGGATGGCGAGGTCGGGGTTGTGCTCGCGGACGAGAGTCACGGCCTCGTCGCCGCGGCCGGTCTCGCCGACGACTTCATAGCCCTCTTCTTCGAGGATTTCTTTGAGATCGAGGCGGACAATGGCCTCGTCTTCAGCGACGACGACTCGGACGGCCACGTGGGTCGCTCCTTGGCTCGGGGGTTAGCGGGGTTCGACCACCAAGCGGTCGAGCAGCTCTCCTTGGAGGCGCTCGAGCTCGGTGATCGTGGCGAGGGCGGCTGCCCGGCTCCGGAGCATGGCGTCGGCGTGCTTCTGGGCCTCGCGGTGCTCCTTGTCGGCCAGCGGTGTCTCCGACACCAACGCCCGGATGCGGGCGTCGTCGGCGGCGTCGTTGAAGACGGCCGACTGCTCGTCGAGCACGGCCAACTCCTCACGGGCGCGGCGAAGGCGCTCGTTCACCTCGAGGAGGCGGCGCTCGATGAGAGACCGGGACATGGCGCGGCCAGTGTAGGCCGGAGGGTCTCCAGGGGGCTCCTTGGAGAATGCGTTTCCGGGTAGCGGCCGGGGCGTCGGTAGGGTCGGGCGGTGCGGCGCGTGCTCCTCCTGGCCTTCATCTGGGGCTGGTCGTTCCTGTTCATCAAGGTGGGCCTGCGGGCCATGACGCCGGGCACCGTGGCCTTCGGGCGCATCGCCATCGGGTTCGTCGTCATCACCTTCGTGATGCGGCGGCGGGGGCTGTCGCTGCCCCGCGACGCCGTCATGTGGCGGCACTTCGTGGTCATGGGGCTCTGTTACGGGGCAGTGCCGTTCACCTTGCTGGCGTGGGGGCAGCAGCACATCGACTCGGCGCTGGCATCGGTGATGAACGCGGGCACGCCGATGTTCGCCGCCATCGCCGCGGCGATCGGGCTGCACGAACGGTTGCGGCTCCCGCAGGTGACGGGGCTGGCGCTGGGCTTCGTGGGCGTGGCGGTGGCGGCGGGGGTTGGCGGCGACAGCCTGGGGTCGTCGTCGTTGGTCGGCGCGGGCGCGGCCCTGGGTGCGGCGGCCTGTTACGGGTTCGGCTACGCCTACACGCAGCGCTACGTGGTGGGGGTGGCGTCGTTGGTGGCAGTGGGCGGGCAGTTGGCGGCGGCCACGGTGCTGACGGCGCCGCAGGCGGTGGTGGGCATCGCCACCCGGGGCGTCGACCTGGAGTGGCGGTCGTTGCTCAGCCTGCTGCTGCTCGGGGTGTTCGCCAGCGGGTTGGCCTACGTCCTCAACTACGAGGCCATCACCGAGGTGGGGCCGACGCGGGCGTCTACCGTCACCTATGTGATCCCGGTCGTCGCCATCACGCTGGGGGTGGTGTTCCTCGACGAGCCGTTCCGGCTGTCGCTGCTGGTCGGCGCGGCGTTGGTGGCATTGGGCATCGCCCTGTTGCAGGACCGGCTGCGCAACCTGCGGCGGGTGCCTGCGGCCAGCGTCTTGCTGGTGGTGGCCATGCTGTTCGTCGGCTGCCGTGACGACGACGGGATGGCTCCGGCTGGTGGACGGGCGTGCGCGGGCGTGGTCGAGGAGCCGCTCGACCCGGGCAGCACCCATCACCTGTTCGCCGGCGGGCCGGAGACCGTGTACGTGACCGACCCGCCCACCTCGGGGCCACACCGCACGGGCGGGCTGCCCACGGGCGCGGTCGACGAGCCCCTCCCCCGCCCGGTGCAGGTGGGCGTGCTCGAAGAGGGACGGGTGCTCGTGCAGTACCGCGACCCGGCCGACCGGGCTGCGGTAGTGGGGCTGGCGGGCGAGCAGGTGGTGGTGGCGCCCAACCCGACGCTGCCCGCTCGCGTCGTGGCCACGGCCTGGCGCCACAAGATGACGTGCACCGACGTGGATACCGACGCCCTGCGCCGCTTTGCCGACCAGCGGGCCGGCCACGGCCCCGGCGACGAGCACTAGGCACCGCGCTACCTCGCAGCCACTGCCTCGGCCACCAGGGCTTTGGTGGCGGCCAGATGGGCGACCGTGCGCTGCTGCGGGCCGTCGCCCGCGGTGAACACCAACTCGCAGCGCACCACGGGGCGCTGCAGGGTGCGCTCCAGCGCCACGGCGTAGGCCGCGGCCTGCGCCCGGTACCGGGCCACGGCGGCGTCGAGGTCGGCGGCGGAGCGGACGGCGTCGGTCTTCCAGTCGACAACCACCAAGCCTTCGGGGGCTTCGTAGAGGAGGTCGACGAAGCCTTCGAGCACGGTGCCATCGAGGTCGGCGGCGACGTAGACCTCCCGCCACGAGCGGCCGGCGGCGGCCTCCTGGGCGGCAGGCGACCGCAGCGCGTTGCGCACGGCCCGGGCCACGTCGGCGGCGCGGTCGGGAATGCCCTCGGCCGCGGCTTGGGCGGCCGCGGCCCCGTCGGCCCCCTCACCGGTGCGCAGGTCGACGGTCTGCAGCACGGCGTGTACGGCCCGCCCGAAGGCGGTGCCCGCCCGCCCCCGCTGCCACGGCGGCGCCTCGGCTTCGGGTTCGTCCTTCTCGGGCTCGTCGTCGACTGCTACCCCCGCCACCTTCTTGGCCACGTCGGTGGCGGCCATCGACGGGAAACGGGCATGGCGCTCGACCAGGGCCGCCCGCTCCGTTTCCCACTGCGCCACCAGGTCGGCGGGCGGCGGGGTCGGCGTTAAGGAGTTGCGCGGATCGGTCACCCGCCGCACGCCGTCGTTCGTTCTCGACGGCCTGCTGCCGTCGAGACGGGCGCTGTGCTCATTGGTCGCCTCGCCTATCGGCTCGGCTCCCAAGTCGAGCCCGTCGGCCGTGGTCACGTCGGGCGGCACCAGCCCTTCGAGGTACACGGCCAGGTGCGGCGCCGACTGCGACTGCTGCCACACCTCGGCCGCCGGGCAACGGGGGCCGTTGTGGTGCACGCCCACCACCAGGTGGTCACGGGCCCGGGTGGCAGCGACGTAGAGCAGCCGCACGTCTTCCAGCGCTTGCAGGACGTCTTCGGTGGCGGCCACCGACTCGAAGCCTGCGGTCTCGAAGCGGGCGCCTTCCCGCCCGGCCCGCACGTGGGCGGTGCCGTCGTCGTCCCACACCACCTGCGTGCCTGCCCCCGGGGCCCCCGCCGAGTGGAGCCCGGCCAGCACCACGATGGGGAACTCCAGCCCCTTGGCTGCGTGCACGGTCATGACTCGCACGGCGTCGTCGTCGGACTCCGGCACCACGCTCTCGATCACCGCCGAGCGCTCGTCGGCCTGCTGCTCGGCCCAGTCGAGGAACCCCCGCAAGGTCGCCCCGCCCGCCTCGACATAGGCACGGGCCTGGTCGACGACGAAACGCAGCCGGTGCCACGCCTCCCGCTGGCGGCGGGAGGCGAACGCGAGCTCCAGCAAGCGCAGTTCGCGCACGGCCTCCTCGACTACCGCGCTGACGCTGGCCCACCACCGCCGCTCCCAGAACCCTCGCAAGGTGGCCATGCCTGCCAGGACGGGGTGGTCGGCCGGGAGCGAGTCGGCGCCGGGGTGGCGGTGGTCCCACCTCCCGCCCGCCAGGACGAAGGCGAGGAGGTCGTCGTCGCCGCACGCCAGCGCGGGCGAGCGCAGGGCAGTGAGAAGGGCCACTTCGTCGGTGGGGTCGTCGACGGCCCGCAGGAGCCCGAGCAGGTCGCGCACCTCGGCCGTGGACCAGACCAGCGACCGGCTCTCCACCCGGTAGGGCACGCCCGCCCCCTCCAGTGCCCGTTCCAGGGCGGGGAGCGACGTGCGCGTCGGCAGCAGCACGGCCATGTCGCGGTACTGCGCGGGACGGTGCACGCGCTGCCCGCCGTCGTCGCGGTCGGCGACGAGCCAACCGTCGGCTTTGGCCCGGGCCACCACCGTGGCCACGTCGGCCGCCTCTGCTTCGCGCACGGTGTGGATGTCGGGCGCGTCGGTGGGACCGCCGACCAAGGCGACGCTCGGACCGGTGGCAGTGGCGGGCCACGTGGCGTCGAGCGGCATGTAAACGGGCTGGCCCGCCGTGGTGCCGTCGCCCATGAGGCCGGTGAAGGCGTGGTTGACCCAGGCCAGGACAGGCTCGGTTGAACGGAAGTTCTGCTGCAGCCGCACGACGGCGTCACGTCCGAAACGGGCCTGCACCTGCTGATAGAGGAGGATGTCGGCCCGCCGGAACCGGTAGATCGACTGCTTGGGGTCGCCCACGAAGAACAGCCGCCCGGGCTCCACGGCCACGTCACCCCACGGCGGGAGCGGCCCACCCCCGTCGCCCGCCGCGGCCAGCGCCACGGCGATCTCGATCTGGAGCGGGTCGGTGTCCTGGAACTCGTCGATGAGCAGGTGGTCGAGCTCGCCGCGAACGGCGAGGCGAACCTCCCCGTTGGCCCGCAGCAGGTCGCGGGCCAGCACGAGCAGGTCGTGGAACTCCAGGCGACCGTCGACCCGACGCCGCTCGGCGCCCGCCAGGGTGAAGCGGCGCAGCCGTTCGAGCAACGGGGGGAACACCTCACGTTTGACCCGCGTGACGAGTCGGGCCCGTGCGTCGTCGGCCGCGCTGCACCGGTCGGCGGCCTCTGCCTTGGTCACGCCTCCGCACCAGTTGGGCGCCTTGCCGAACCGGCAGGTCAGCTTCCGGGGGTCGGCCAACACGGCGAGCACCTCGGACTCGTCGCCCGTGGCCACCATGCGCGCCAGCAGGTCGCGATAGGGCCGCACCTGTTGGTCGAGGTGGATGTAGAGCTTGTCGTCGGGGTCGGCGCACGACGACAGCGCGGCCACGGCATTGTCGAGGGCGTCGAGCACGGGGCCGGCATCGACGGGCCGGCGCTCAACCGCATCGGGGCCGAACGGTGCGTGGAGCCGGTCCCAGTTGCGGTGCAGCTCCCACGCCACCAAACGCAGGTGGGCGGGCGTGAGGCCCAAGGCGAAGGCGGGCGCCACCACCGGCTCCAAGGCAGGGTCGGCCAGCATGCGGTCGAGTTGCTCGGACCACCGGTCGGAAAACGAGACCGACGACTCGGTCTCGGTGACGACCTCGAACCCCGGCGGCAGGCCCGCGTCGAGCGGGTGCGCCGCCAGAATGCGCTGGGCGAAGGCATGGAGCGTCTGGATGGCGGCTTCGTCGACCTCGGCCACGGCTGCCGCGCAGCGATCGTCGCCCGCCGCTGCGGCACGCTCGAGTTCGATGCGGATGCGGTCGCGCAGTTCGGCCGCTGCCTTTTCGGTGAACGTGATGGCGGCGATGCGTGCCATCGAGCCGCCTGCGCGGACCAGGTTGACCACCCGCCGCACGAGCTCGGTGGTCTTGCCCGTGCCCGCACCCGCCTCGACGAACAAGGTGGCGTCGAGCCGCGAACGGATGGCCTCCCGAGCCGCTTCGTCGCTGGGCTGCACCTCGATCACGGCTCTCCTCCCTCGTCGGCACCCGACAGCCGGCGGTAGGGCGCCAGCGACGGGTCGAACTGCACCCGCTCCCACGCTGCTTGGCGGTCGCCCGGGCACACTCGGTCGTAGGGGCAGTACGTGCAGTTGGCGAAGCCCGAGCGCCCGCCTCGGCCGCCGGGGTTGGCCGGGAAGATGCCGCGCTCCACGCCGTCACCGATGGCGTCGAGCACGTCGTGCAACCGCGCCGTGGTGCGGTCGTCGAGCACGACAGGCACCCGCCGGTAGTCGACGGCCGCGCCCACGAACCAGTACGCCGCTTCGACGTGGGCCGCGGGATAGCGCTGCTGCGCGGCCAGCGCGTAGAGCGGGAGCTGGAGCAACCGGCCGGCCTTCACGGGGTCGGCGTCGAGGCCGCCGTATGTCTGTGGGGAACCGGTCTTGTAGTCGAGCACGACCAAACGGCTGCCGTCGGGCGCCAGGTCGACACGGTCGATGCGTCCCCGGAAGGCGACCTTGCGGCCGCTGGGCGTCACCACCTCCACGGCGGGAAGCCCCTCGGGGTCGAGGCCGAAGGCCAACTCCCCCGCTACAGGTACGACGCCGGCCTGGGCACGGAGCTCTTCGTCACGGTCGAGGAGGCCGAGCACGTCGCGGCGGATGCGGCGGCGCTGGCCGCGCCACAGCAAGGGACGGCCGGTGACGCCCCTGCGTTCGGCATCGACGAACAGCTCGTCGAGGATGCGCTCCAAATGCCCTCGCTCGTCGGCCGACCACGGCTGGGCAGGCGACGAGCGGCGCGGCACCTCGTCGAGGAACCGTTCAAGCACGGCGTGGATGAGGTTGCCGCGCTCGACGGGCGTCATGTCGAGCTCTTCTTCGGGCACCAGGGTCTCGGCCACCCGCAGCACGCGTTCGAACAGGAAGCGGCGAGGACACACGGCCCACGACTGCACGCCCGTGGGCGACTGCACGGCGTCGAACACCCCGGCATGGCCGGCGGCAGGCCCGACCATGCCGTTCCAACGCGACAGCCGCGTCGAGCGACGGGCAGCGACCGCCTCCAACCCCAGCGCCAGCCGCGGCTCGCTGCCCAAGAGCGGGTGGTCGACCGCCCGCCCTCCTGCACCCGTCCAGCGGAGCAGCGAACCGAGCCGCACCTCTTGCGACGACCCTGCCACCGCGGGCGAACCGAGCACGGCGGAGAACGAGGCCACCCGATCCAGCCACGGTGCCGGTGGGTGGGCGGCCAGGTCTTCCGAATAGAGCCGACGGCTCGCCAACGACGACGCTGCGTCGAGCAGCCAACGCGACGGCAGGCGCTCGCGTTGGCCTCGGGAGTCGGCCTGTGGGTACGACAGCACCCGTTCGGCCGCGCCCGCCGTGGCCCACAGCAGGTCGCGTCGCTCCTCGGCCCGGCGCAGCGGCGCCTGGTTGTCGTCGCGCAAGACGGCGTCGGGCCGATGGCGCTCGGGGAACGAGCCTTCGGCCATGCCCAGGACGAACACGGTGTCGAGGTCGAGGCAGGCGGCGTCGGCCACCCTGCCCACGAACACCCCGTCGCCGAAGCGGCCGTGGCGCCCGAACGGCGCCCGCAACTGCTCTTCCAGCACCGCCGCAAAGGCAGCCGCGTCGGGCGCAGGCGACACCGCGTCGAGCGCCCCCAGCCCGTCGAGGGCCGACTGCACGGCACGCACCGCTTCGATCTCCTCGTCGGGCCAGCCGGTGCGGTGGCCTTCGCCCCCGAGATAACGGTCCAAGCGACCGCGCGCCCATTCGGCACAAGCCGTCCACGACAGCCGAGCGGGCGGCGAGGCATTGCCAACCAGCTCGGCCATGAAGGCGTCGAGGCGTTCGACATGGTCGAGCTCCACCCGCAGGCCGCGCGCCACCCCGTCGTCGTCGCCTTCGGCGTCGAGCCGTTGCAACCGGTGCTCAGCCATCCACCGGTGGCGAGCCAGCGCGTCGCGCCACGCCGTCGCGCCCGCCACGACGCCGACAGCGCGGGAGAGGGCGTCCCATCGAGGCGCCGGTGCCCGGTCGCCGCCGGGCGTCGCCAGAACCGGCCCGCTGCTGAGCCAGGCCATGACCGCGCTGCGGGAGAACCGTTCGGCCGGAAGGCCGAGCAGCCCCAGCAGCACTCGGCCCGCAGCCGTCTGCGCCAGCGTGCGCAGCGCCGGGCCGCTGTGGGGGATGCCGGCTGCGGCCAACTGCTCGTGGAGGATCAGCGCGTACGGCCGGGGCGAGCGGTACACCACGGCCATGCGGTGCAAGGGCCGACCGTTGCCCAGCCGGGCGGCGACGGCCCGCACGACGGCGCGCACCTCGACCTCCGAGTCGGGGGCCACCAGCACTCGTTCGGCCAGCGGCGGTGGCCCGCCCGCGGGCGGAGGCGGCAGGTCGAGGCGTTCGGCCAGCAGGCGCGCAGGCTCGTCGGCCATGGCGTCGCCGGTGGTGCCCAACAGGACGGTGAGGCGACCGGCGGCGGTTAATGCCCCCACCAGCTGCTCTTCGGCGGCGGTCATGCGGCGCGGCAGGTGGAGCACGACGTGGCCCACATCGGCCAAGGCCGCAGGTGAGCCCCGTGCCACCTCGGCCGCCGAGAGGAACAGGTCGTGGTCGTCGTAACAATCGGCGGTTGCGTCGAGCACCCTGCGCACCAGGCCCGCGAGGTGGCGCCCTCGTTCGTCACGGCGGGCCAAGGCGGCGATGGCCGCCGGCCCGGCCCGGCGGAGCTCGACGAAGGCCTGCTCCACCGACCGCACCGTGGCCGGATGGAGGGCCACGTCGCCGAACGGGCCTGGGTCGTCGGCCAAGGCCCGGCGCACGGCCTCGGCCCGGATGGCCCGGGTGAGCGGGCGCCGTCCCATGCTCGCCAACCGGGGCGCCCCGAGCAGCTCGGCCACCCGAGCAGGGACCAGGAAGCGCACGTTGACCAGCCCGCCCAACAGGGCCGCCAGCACCCGCCGCAGGGCCAAGCCAGCGAAAACCGAAGGCACGGCAACGGTCACCGGTGCCAAGGGGTCGCCGCCCTTGGCCTCGACCACCGCGGCGGCCAACGCTTCCTGCGCAGGCCTGCCCACTTCGACCCATCGAGCCCTCGGGCCCGCTCCCAACGTCATGTGGAACGAGGGTACGCCGGGGGTGAGACAGTTAAACGGGACCGCCTGGCGTCAGCCCGTGGCAGGGGGCGGCGGAGGCGGCGTGCCCTGGTCGAGCTGCCCGGCGCTCACCAGCACGGCATGCGTCGGCCCCCGCACGCCCTCCCGCCGCAGCCGGGCGCTGATCCGCGCTCGTAGCTCGCGGGCCACGGGGTACTGCTCTCGAGGCGCGGTCTTCACCACCATGCGGATGGTGAGGCCGTCGGGGCCCATCGACTGCACGCCCCACACTTCCGGGGGCTCGAGCACCGACTCCTGCCACGCCGCTTCCTCGGCCATGGCGGCCGCTTCCTCACCAATGGCCCGGCTCACGGTGGCCACGTCGACGTCGTACGGGAGCACCACGTCGATGACGGCCCGGCTCCACTCCATCGAGGAGTTGCCGACCGCCCGGATCTCGCCGTTGGGCACGAACCAGACGGTTCCGTCAACGCCCCGGATGCGGGTCACCCGCAGGCTCACGTCCTCCACGGTCCCCTTGGCGTTGGTGCCCACGTCGACCACGTCGCCCACGCCGTACTGGTCCTCCAGAAGGATGAACAAGCCGGAGATGAAGTCCTTGACGAGCGTCTGGGCGCCGAAGCCGAGGGCCACGCCCGCGATGCCTGCGCCTGCGATGAGCGGGGCCAGGTTCACGCCGATCTGGTCGAGCACCAGCAGGGCGGCCACCACCCACAGCACGACCCGGACGAGCCCGGCCAGCGCGTCGCCCACGGTGACGGCCCGCTGCTCGGCGCGGACGGAGTTGGCCAGCATCGGCGTGCGGGTGTGGACGCTGCGGGCGAAACGGCGCAGGGCACGGGCGCCCAGGCGGGACAGGACCATCATGGCCACGACGATGAGGACGATCTTGAGGGGGCGGACGAGCAGGAACTCGCCCGTGCTCGCCCCGAAGTCGTTGAGGCCGATCTTGCGCAGCAGCTGGTAGATGTAGCCGTGCTCCATGCCCCCCAGTCTCGGCCATGGACGGCGCCGCGGCGGCGACCCTCGGCACCGGGTGCTACGCATGGCCATGGCGAGAGTCGGCTTGGTCCTCGGCGCAGGCGGGGTGGTGGGATCGGCCTTCCACGCCGGGGTGCTGAGCGCGCTGGCCGACCACACCGGCTGGGACGCGCGCCGGGCCGAGGTGATCGTGGGCACCTCGGCGGGTTCAGGGACGGGCGCCCTGCTTCGGGCCGGGATGCCCGCCGCCGACCTCGCCGCCGAGGCACTGGGCACGCGGCTGTCGCCGGAAGGCGCTCGGGTCATGGCCCGCGCGGCCGCCGCCGCGGCGCGGGCGGAGGCCCGGGCCGTGCCCCTGCGCCCGCTGCTCGCCCGGGTGCCGCTGCGACCGCAGGTGACGGCGCCGGGCATGCTGGCCCGCGCCGCCCGCCGCCCGTGGGACGCCCGCTTCGGCTTGCTGGCCAGCGCGCTGCTCCCGGCGGGCACGGTGCCCACCGAGATGATCTCCGCGGGCATGGTGCCGCTGTTCCCGGAGGGATGGCCATCGGCTGAGCTGTGGGTCGTGGCCGTGCGGCTGTCGACCGGCGAACGAGTGGTGTTCGGGACACCGTCGGCGCCGCCCGCCCGTGTCGCCGACGCCGTGGCCGCGTCGTGCGCCATCCCCGGGTTCTTCGAACCGGTGGTGATCGAGGGCCACCGCTACGTCGACGGCGGCGCCCACTCCCCCACCAACGCCGACCTGGTGGCCGACGGCGCCTACGACGTGGTGGTGGTGTCGTCGCCCATGTCACGGGCGGGGCGGACGATGAGCGCCCGCATCAGCCCGGTTCGACAGTGGGCGCGACGCGAACTCGACCGCGAGGTCCGCCGGGTCACCCGCGCAGGCGCCGCCGTGGTCGCCTTCCAGCCCACGAGTGCGGACTTGGCGGTCATGGGGTTCAACGCCATGGACACGGGACGACGGGCAGCCGTCACCGCGCAGGCGCAGGACTCGACCCGTCGATGGCTGGACGACCCGCGCAACGCAGGCGCCGCCGCGCTCCTGCGGGCTTAACGGCGGCGGCTGCCGTTGGGGACGACTGCAGGCGGCGTCGGGCGGCGCACCTCGTTGGCGACGAGGGCGTGGCCGAGGGCCTCTTCGTAATCGACCAGCCCGCGGGCGACGAGGTCGTTGAGCGACATCTCCAGCGTCTGCATGCCGTCGTTCTGGCCCGCCACCAACATGTTGCGGATCTGGCGGCTCTTGCCTTCGCGCACGAGGTTGCGGATGGCGTGGTTGGCGACGAGCACCTCGAAGGCGGCGACACGGCCACCGTCCTTCTTGGGCACGAGCCGCTGGTGCACGACCGCGGCCAGGGTGTTGGCCAACTGCACCCGGATCTGGTCCTGGCGGTCGCCGGGGAAGACGTCGACGATGCGGTCGAGCGCTTGGGCCGTGTCGTTGGTGTGCAGGGTGGCGAACACCAGGTGGCCGGTCTCGGCGATCGTGAGCGCGATCTGAATGGACTCCAGGTCGCGCATCTCGCCGACCAGGAGGACGTCGGGGTCTTCCCGCAGGGCGCTGCGCAGGGCCCGCTCGAACGAGTCGGTGTCGTCGCCCACCTCTCGCTGGTTGACGGCCGAGCGCTTGTGGCTGTGCACGTATTCGATGGGGTCTTCGATGGTGAGGATGTGGCACTGGCGGTGCTCGTTGATCCAGTCGAGCATGGCGGCCAAGGTGGTCGACTTGCCCGCGCCGGTGGGACCGGTGACGAGCACCAGGCCCTGCTGCAGGTTCACCAGGCGCTCGGCGACGGCGGGCAGGCCGAGCTCTTCGAAGCTGGGGATGGCGAAGGGGATGAGGCGGACGGCCAGCGCCACCGTGCGGCGCTGGTGGAAGGCGTTGGCCCGGAAGCGGGCCTTGCCCTCCCAACTGAAGGAGAAGTCGACCTCCCTGCCGGTGCGAAAACGCTCGTGGTGCTCCTGGGGCATGACGCCCGCCGTCAGCTTCTCGATGGTCGCGCCGTCGAGCGGCTCGGTGCCGGGGATGGGGGCCAGGGCGCCGTCCACTCGGGCCAGCGGCGGTGCGCCCGCGGTGAGCAACAGGTCGGAGCCGCTGTTGTCCCAGAGGTAGGCCAGGTACTTGTCGAGGGTGGCCGCCGCACGCGTGGTCATTGGACCAGTGTCCGGGTTCGGAGGTTCGGGCGGTACATCAGAATTGATGATTCAGGAGTCAGCCGACAGGCGAGGCGACCAATGAGCACAGTGCCTACGGCGCGTGGCGAGGTGACCTATCTGGGCAACTCCTCAGACGCGACGAAGGGCCCGGCCGCAGCCGAGCCCTTCGTGGGTGTCCCGCCCCGAAATTGTTTAACTAGGTGAGGCCGCTGCAACCTGCCGAGACGGCGACGCCGTCCTTGTCGAGCACGCCCACCGAGAAGGCCGAACCGTCAGCCGAGGTGTACGACAGCTTGTAGTCGCTGCTGGTCGGATAGCTCTTGAGCAGGGCGCCCGACTGCGGGACGACGAGCGCATTGGTGGAGTCGCCCACCGGAGCCTTCGCCGCTGCGTCCCAGACGGTTGCGGTCAGCGGGTACTTGCCGCTCTTCACCTTGACCGCCTCCGCCGACAGCTCGACCGACTTCTGGTTCGTGGTGCAGGAGCTGACAACGGAGTCCTTGCGGGTGGAACCCACGGCGAAGACGACGATGGCGGCGAGAATGCCGAGGATGACGATCACGATGAGAAGTTCCACCAGGGTGAAACCGTCATCACCGCGACGCTTGCGAATCTGCTCGATCATTGCGTGGTCCCTTTCCGAGAGCCTTCCGAGGAGAGGGGACCAAGTTCCCCTGCTCTCCTACGAGTGTGCGACGCCCGCGGTGCCCGAGGCGTCATCAGAATTGATGGTTTTCAGGGCTCGTTGACCACGTTCCACGACTGCACCGTCGGCGCCGCCGCGCCGTTGAAGCGCACCAACGACCGCAGCCGGGTCACGCCCGCCACCTTCACCGTGAACAGCACGCGCTCGGCCGCCGACACCACACCCCTCGGGAGTTGGAACGGGTAGCACCGGTCCTCGTCGGGCGGCGGTACCGCGTTGCACGCGCCGACCGACGACGTGATGTTGCTGCGCAACGAACGCACGACAAGGCCGCGCCCGAACACCTGGTACGACGTGCCCACCAGTTGGATGTCGAGTGCTGCGGCAGGCGCGTAGATCGTGCCTTTCACGGCAAGCGACGCGTTGCTTCCTGCGGTCGTGATGAGCGCACACGGGCTGGTGGCGGCGATCGGCAGCGACGGGTCGCCCGTGGGCGGGTCGTAGGGCGCTTTCGTGATGCACCCGCTCTCCGCCCGGAAGCGGGGCACGGCGGCGACCACCGGCGTGTACGTCACCGCCAAGCTGACGCCGTCGAGCGACGCCGAGAACGCCCCGCCGGTCGACGTCGCCTTGTAGGCGACGTTCATGGCCGCCAGGCCTGCCTTGGTGCGGAATGACGCGGGCAGCGTCAGCACGTCGTCGCGCGGGTCGGTGGACTTGTTCAGGGTCGTCGTGCAGTTGGGGGCGTTGCCGCACGAGCTCGTCTGCACGGTCGACGTCAGCGCGCCCGACATCGCCGTCGCTTGCAGATCGAGTTTTGCCAAGTTGGGCTGCCCGCGAGTCGGAGGCGGTGACTCGTTCTCCACATGACGAACGGTGATGGTGGCGCTGGTGATCACCGCCGTGTCGGGGATCGAGGAGACGTTGAACCCGGCCACCGAGATCGCTGACATCTGTTTGTCGGGGACGGTGGCCACGGCCATGGAGCCGTCGTTGGGCATGTACGCCCCGGACGACGGTGTGAACGGGGAGCCCGCCGCCGCAGTGGTGGCGTTCACGGCCAGAGTCTGCGGCGTCGGTGCCGCGGGCGGTGAGTCGGTCGTGCGGACGCCGTAGACGGCGACGCGCGGTGTCGAGCTGGTCGGGTCGCTGTGGGGCGCGCACAGCTCGAGGGCGCCTTTGACGACGACCCGGCTGCCACCCCCGAACAGCCACTGCACGCCCTCGGCGTCCTGGTCGCACCGTCCACCCGGGAGTGTCTCGACAGCGCCCACCGTCGCGCCCGTGACCCCGCTGGGGAAGGTGCCGCCGACGACGGTGTAGCCCTGCGGGATCGTCCACGCCCCGTCGTCGGTGAAGTCGAAGTAGTAGACGCCGGGACTGCCGATGCCGCCTGCGGCCGGGAAGTGGTAGGTGCGCCGGGCGCAGGTCGCCATGAACGCCTCCAAGGCCAGGCGATCGGTGTAGGTACCCGGTGCGAAGGTGACCGGTTCCGTCGCCGGGCACGACGGCACCGACGCGAAGGGCGGAGCAGACGCAACCGCCGTCGGGTACCCCGGGTCGTTGCCCGGCACGTACGGACCCGTGACGGTCTCGCACGCCGCCGGGCCGACAGTTCCTCCCCCGGTGCAGCCGAGCCGGGTCACGATGCGATCGGGCGATGCCGCGTAGAGGTTGGCGCCGCTCGTGGTGTTGATCCCGGTGTTGGAGTACACGCCACCACGAACAGAGGCAACAGCACCGCCGACGATGTTGATGCCGACCTCGGGCGCCACGGCCTGCGCGCTGACGGCAAGAGCAGGTTGGTTCAACGGCGTCACCGCTGTGCCGCCCCCGCTCGTTTCGCACGACACCGCGGGGGTGACGTCGTTGACCTCTTGGACCACGCCGCGCTCCGGCGTTGCGCAGGTGCCGGTCGACCAGTAGGAGTTGATGGCGGCGTCGAGCGCGGCGTCGGCCGCGTAGACGAGCTTGCGGTCGTCGCGCACAGCAACCGTGTGACGGAAGTCGACGTCTGCCAACCCGAGCGTCGATGCAACCACGATCGACATGACGCTGAGGAAGATCAACGCCAAGATCAGCGACGAGCCTTCTTCGTCTCGCTGTACCCGAGCCATGTCAGAACCGCCTGGCGCCGGTGAGCGTGGCGGTGACGTCACCGTCCCGACAGGTGCCGTCGGCGTTGGCAGTGCAGATGTGCAGCGGCAGGCTGACGGTGGCGAGGGCGCCGCACCCGGTCGGGCCGCACGTAGCCGTGGGCACGAACGCCGGGTTCCCGGAGTTCACGAACGACATCGTCGCCACGGGCGTCGACGAGCCCCGGCATTCCGATCGTTCGAGAACGAACTGCTTCTGAGTGGACGTCGCCACCGTGCGGTACGAGTACGACACTCCGACGAAGACATCGTCGGCGACGGAGGCCAGGTCACTGCCCGCCTCGCTGGCCGAGAAGCCGACCACCAACGTCGACCCCGCAGGGACCGAGCATGCCGCCGGGTCCGTCAACTGCACGCTGGATGCTCGTTGCACGTCGGCCGCGAACCGAGTGGCGGCCACCTGGAACTGGGGCGTCTCGCCCAGACGGTTGGCGGTGGCGTCGGCCGTGCGGATGTAGGTGAACACGCCCATGCCGAGGGCAGCCACCAGCATCGTGCTCAGCGTCACCGCAATGAGGAGCTCGATCAGCGTGAACCCGTCGTCGGTCCGCGTCATGAGCGCTTCGACACTTCGACGGTCTCTGTGACGTCGCCCCCGTCGGACGCCACCGACAACGTCAGCAGTTGGACGACCTTGGGCTCGTCGCACGGCGCCACGTGCCCCTGTCCGTTCCTGCAGACGGCGGGCGTAGGCATCGACGCACTGAACCCGGCGGGCGCCGTGTACGCGCCGGCGTAGGTGCCGCTCGCCTCGTAGGGACGCTGCTTCACCAGCTCCGCGAACCTGCGGACCTCGACTTCCACCTTGGCCTGCTTCTCGTGCAAGCCCGAGGAGAGCACGGAGGTGCCCATGCCGCCGAGGAGGACGGTGAAGGCGATGCCCATGATCATGACCGTGACGAGCACCTCGACGAGGGTGAGCCCGCTCTCGTCGCGCGCGGCGCGAATCACCGCAGATTGCTCGTCTGGCGGAAGATGCCGTACATCGCCGAGACGCAGGCAATGGCGACGAAGCCGACCACCAGGCCCATGACGATGATCACGGCGGGCTCGAAGAGCGTCGTCATCCGCTTGACCTTGTAGTCGAGCTCCTGTTCGAAGTAGGTGGCAGCCGACTGCAACTGGTCGTCGAGGGAGCCGGTGTCCTCGCCCACCCGGAACATCTGCACGGCAGCGATCGGGAACAGGTTGGTAGCGGCGATGGGGCGGGCGATGCCTTCGCCGCGCATCATGGCGCCGCGCGCGCCGCCCAGCGCCTTCTGGAAGACAGCGTTGTTGGCACTGTCGCCCGCCACGACCATGGCATCGGGCAACGGGACACCGGCGCGCACCATCGACGCCATCACTCGGCAGAACCGTTCGATCACCGCGAACCGGACCGTCTCGCCGATGACCGGTACCTTCAGCAGCAACGAGTCCCAACGGGCTCGGCCCGATGCCGTGCGCCGATGGAGGAACACGGCGAGCACGACGGCGGCAGCCCCGGCACCCAGCGCCCACCACCACACGCCGAGGAAGTCGGTGGCGGCCAGCATGATCCGCGTCGGCAACGGCAGCTCGGCGTCGAGCGAGGCGAAGAACGACTTGAAGCGAGGCAGCACGAACACGGTCAGGATGGCCACCGTCACGATCGACATCACGAAGATGACGATGGGATAAGCGAGG
Organism: Acidimicrobiales bacterium; assembly: GCA_035536915.1. Classification (NCBI taxonomy): domain Bacteria; kingdom Bacillati; phylum Actinomycetota; class Acidimicrobiia; order Acidimicrobiales; species Acidimicrobiales bacterium. The sequence goes on along the minus strand of DATLNE010000031.1, from coordinate 11,861 downwards.
GCCGACTTGATCTTGCGCCGGGCCTCCAGGTCGCGCTCGATGTAGTGGGAGAGCTGGTCGAGCACGGAGTCGAGTTGGCCGGTGAGCTCGGCGGCGCCGATCATGCCCCGGTAGAAGTCGGGGAAGACCTCGGGGTGCTCACCGATGGCGGCCAGGAAGGTCGACCCGCCACGCAACGACTCGCCGATGTCGCCGAGCACGCGCCGCAGGGTGCGGTTGGGGGCGCCGTCGCGCAGCACCTCGATGGCTTCGAGGATGGGGATGCCCGCCCGAAGGAATGCTGCCAACTGACGCGAAAGGTGCATCAGCTCGGCCCGGGGCACCCGTTCCTTGGTGATCTCGATGTTGAGCTTCGAGTGCTTCTCTTCCAGCGTGTCGGCGTCGAGGCCCTTGCCCAGCAGGGCGTTGCGCGCGCCGCCGATGGTGTCGGACTTCACGACACCGGTGACGACGGTGCCGTCGTCGCGCGTGGCTTCGTACTTGAACTTGGTCATCCCATCCGAACCGTACGACCGAGCCCGCCGGGGCGAACTCCCCAATATTGATGAATCACAGGGTGTAGACGGTGCGCATGACCTCGTCGACGGTGGTGACGTCCTCCTCCACCAGTCGGATGGCCTCTTGGCGCAGCGTGCGCATGCCTTCCTCGATAGCCAGGCCGCGGATCTGGTCGTGGCCTGCCCCCGCCAGCACCAGCGACTTCATGCGTTCGGTGACCCGCAGCAACTCGTAGACCCCGATGCGGTCGAGGTAGCCCGTCTTGGCGCAGAAGTTGCAGCCTTCGCCGCGCCAGAAGCGCTTCTTGGCCGTGCCGCCCGACGCCTCGTAGAAGGCGAGCTCTTCGGCCGTCGGCGTTGCCTCCACCGCGCACGACGTGCAGATGCGGCGCAGCAGCCGCTGGCCCACGATGGCCCGCAGCGACGACGAGATCAGGAACGGCTCGATGCCCATGTCGATGAAGCGGTGCAACGCCGCAGACGCATCGGTGGCGTGGATCGACGACAGCACGAAGTGCCCGGTCAAGGCCGACTGCACGGCGATGCGCGCCGTCTCCACGTCGCGCATCTCGCCCACCAGGATGATGTCGGGGTCCTGGCGCAGGATCGAGCGCAGCCCGCCCGCGAAGGTGATGCCCGCCTGCTCGTTGATCTGGATTTGGTTGATCGACGGGAACACGTACTCGACGGGGTCCTCGATGGTGACGATGTTCTTCCGCGGGTCGTTGATCTCGGCCAACGTCGCGTAGAGCGTCGTGGTCTTGCCGCTGCCGGTGGGGCCGCTGCACACCACCATGCCGAACGGCGAGTGCACCAGCTTGCTGTAGGTGTCGGCCGTGTCGTCGGGCATGCCGAGGTCCTGCACCCGGTAGAGGGTGCGGCTCTTGTCGAGCAGGCGCAGCACGGCCTTTTCGCCCCAGATGGTGGCCGTGGTCGACACCCGGATGTCGAGGTCGCGACCGTCGACGTCCATGGCGATCTGGCCGTCCTGGGAGCGTCGCTTCTCCACGATGTTCATGCCCGCCATGATCTTGATGCGGCTGACCAGCGCCGGGCCGATGTTGGCGGGCAGGGCCAACACGTCGTGCAGCGCCCCGTCGATGCGGTAACGGATGCGCACCCGCCGGTCCTGCGGCTCGATGTGGATGTCGGACGCCCGGTCGCGCAAGCCCTGCGTGATCATGAGGTTCACGACCTTGACCACGGGGGCGTCGTCGCCCGCCAACGACTGCTGGAACTCCAGGGGCGCGGCGGCCCGGCGCAGTGAGTCGGTGGCTTCGAAGGCCTGGATCTGCTCGTCGACGCCCGCCAGGGCTCGATAGCTGTTGTCGACGGCCCAACGGATGTCGGACGCCGGCGCGATGCACAGCCGCACAGCCGAGTTGGCGGCGTCGGACAGCAGCTTGGCGAAGTGGTCGGAAGGATCGGCCACGGCGATCTCGATGACGTCGCCGTCGACCCGGATGGGAACGGCGTTGACGTTGCGGGCCACCGTCTCCGGCAGGCGCTTCACGGCCTCGGGGTCGGGGATGTCGGTGCGCAGGTCGACCAGCGGCACGCCCATCTGCTCGGCCAACAGCTCGGCCAACGCCCGCTCGTCGAGGGCGCCCAGCTCCACCAGCAGGGCGCCGATGCGCTTGCCCGACGCCGACTGCTGCAGCAACGCCTCGATGAGCTGGGTCTTGGTGACGACGTTGCGCGCCACCAGCAGCTCGCCCAAACGTTGGCCGCCGGAGTCGACGTGGAACTCGTCGTCGATCGCTGCCGGAGCAGCGGCGGGGCGCGCGACCTTCTCGGCGCGTCTCAGTGCCATGTCGGTCCCATCGGCAGGTACGGAGCGAACATGACCTTCACGAACGACGACCGAGGCGACGAGCCGCTCGGGCCGCCCACGACGGCCGGGCTTCCGGCGCCGTCTCGGTAGCAGGTGCGGCCTCCGCCTCCGGCGTGGGTGACGGTCCCGACGGCGGCGCCTGCGCCCCCCGGGGCCGGCGCGTCGCCTTCACGAACGCCTTGGCTCCCGGCTCCAGGTACCGGAACCCCTGCATCCAGCGGGCGGCCACACCGTCGGGATCGGCGATGTTGTCGAGGTCGCGATTGGCCCGCTTGCCGTCGCTGACGACCAACGCCCACCCAGCCTCTTCGTCGTCGGCGGTGCCGGGCAGCGCGCCGCGGAGTTCGAGGAAGTCGTCGATGCGATAGCTGTAGATGAGCTTGCGCTCCTTGCACAACCACACCCGCGAGCCGGGTTCGGCCGCCTGCGGTCGCTGGTGCACATAGAGGTGGGTGCGGTCGCGCCAATCCTTCAACTCGGACCACGAGGGGATCAGCAGCGCCACGTCGCAAGCCTGCTGCATGTGTGGCCACGGTAGCCTCCCCGCCATGGGGGAGCGCCGACGCTCGTGGTGGGGATGGGGCTGGGAGGACGAAGCGGTCCCGGCCGAACAAGCCGAGAAGCTGGCGGCGGCCGTCGCCTCCCGGCTGCAACTCGACGACGTGCGGGTAGCGCCACCACCCGACCTCGACGACGTGGCGCTGCCTGCGTCCCGCCTCGCACCGCCCGACTCCCTGGCCGCCGTGTGCTCGTCGGCGCCCTACGACCGGGCAGGCCACACCTACGGCAAGTCGTTCCGCGACATCGTGCGGGGCTTTTCCGGCGAACTGCGCAATCCGCCCGACGTGGTCGCCTTCCCGCGCACCGAAGCCGAGGTGGTCGACATCCTCGACTGGTGCGCCGCAGCCGGCGCGGCAGCCGTCCCCTACGGCGGCGGCTCGTCGGTGGTGGGTGGGGTCGAGTGCGAGGTGGGAGACGGCTACCGAGGCGCGGTGTCGATCGACCTCACACGGCTCGACCGGGTGCTCGAGGTCGACACCACCAGCCGGGCCGCCCGCATCCAAGGCGGCACCTTGGGCCCCGTGCTCGAGGAGCAGCTCAAGCCGCACGGCTACACGCTGCGCCACTTCCCGCAGAGCTTCGAGTTCTCCACGCTCGGCGGCTGGCTCGCCACCAGATCGGGCGGCCACTACGCCAGCGTCTACACGCACATCGACGACATGGTGGAGTCGATCCGCACCGTCACCCCCGCAGGGGTCATGGAGTCGCGTCGGCTGCCCGGCTCCGGCGCCGGGCCGTCGCCCGACCGGCTGGTGCTGGGTTCGGAAGGAACGCTCGGCGTCATCACCGAGGCGTGGATGCGGGTGCAGTCGCGCCCGCAGTTCCGGGCATCGGCGGGCGTGCACTTCGCTTCCTACGACGACGGCGTCGCCGCCGTGCGGGCGGTGTCGCAGTCGGGCCTGTTCCCCACCAACTGCCGCCTGCTCGACGTGGGCGAGGCACTGCTGGCGGGCACTGCTGTCGACGGGGCCCTGCTGGTCCTCGGCTTCGAGTCGGCCGACCATCCCGTCGACGCCTGGATAGCCCGGGCGGTCGAGTTGTGCCACGACCACGGCGGCACCGCGCCCGACGGCGTGAGCACCTCGTCGCGTGAAGGCTCGGTCGGGGCCTGGCGCAACGCCTTCGTACGGGCTCCCTACACGCGTGACGCGCTGGTGGCCATGGGGATGATCGCCGAGACCTTCGAGACGGCGTGCACGTGGTCGGCCTTCCCCGACCTGCACGCGGGCGTGACCGCTGCGGTCGAGAAGGCGCTGGCCGACATCTGCGGCGGCGGCTGGGTGACGTGCCGGTTCACCCACGTCTACCCGGACGGACCGGCGCCGTACTTCTCGGTGGTGGCGCCGTCGAAGCGGGGTTCGCAGATCGCCATGTGGGACGAGGTCAAGGCGGCGGCGGGCGAGGCCCTGCTGGCCCACGGGGGCACCATCACCCACCACCACGCCGTGGGGCGCGACCACCGGCCTTGGTACGACCGCCAGCGCCCCGACCTGTTCGCCGCTGCCCTGCGGGCGGCCAAGACAGCGCTCGACCCCGACGGCATCCTCAACCCGGGCGTGCTCCTCGACCCGCCTCGCTGAAGTTGCGTACGGATCGCGCTGCAAAACGGCGCGATTCCTCCGCAACTTCGCTCGACGCGGCGGTCAGTTCACTCGAAGACGTCGGGGAGGTCGACGGCGCCCTCGGGCGCTACCCCTGCGCCCGCCACCGTGGCCAGGTATTCGATGCCGTTGACGATGCCCCGGTCGAACCGCTTGCGCCGGAAGTCCTCGACCATGACGTCGATGGCGGCTCGGCAGGCCTCGTCGGGCACCCGCTCGGCGGCCGCGGGCGAAGTGACGATCTCCACCCGGTGCTCCTTGGGCGCCACCAGCAGGAGCACGCCGGGCCGGTCGGCCAGGCCCCGCTCCACGAACATGGCTTCGGCCGCGGCGTGGGCGTCGTCGCCCCGCAGGGGACCGAGGTAGACACAGAACTGGATGCCGGTGGCCGCCTCCGCGGCTCGCACCGCCTCACCGACTTTGGCCTTCCTACCAACTGCCACTGGCGCCACCTCCGCTGAACCCGCCGCCACCGCCGCCGCCGCTGAACCCGCCGCCGCCACCACCGCCGCCGCCGCCTCCGAAGCCGCCGCCACCCCAGAAGATCGGCACGCCGCCACCGAAGCTCCGCCGCCTTTGTCCGCCGACCATCGAAAGGGCGAACAGCCCGATGACCAACAGCGGGAACACCGGTGTGGCGCCGCCGTCGTCGCCTTCGGTGTTCTCGGCCACAGGAGGCAAGGTGCCGACCTGGTCGTCGCCCAGCGCCTCCCGCACGGCGCGTGTGCCCAGGCGAACCGCTTCACCGACATCGCCGCCCGCCAGCAGCGGGACCATGCGGTCGCGCACGATCCGCCCTGCCTCGGCGTCGGTCAGGTCACCCTGCAGCCCGTCGCCGACCTCGATGCGGGCCCGTCGGTCGTCGAGGGCGATGACCACGACCACGCCGTTGTCGCGGCCGCCGCTGCCCGGCTTCCACTCCTCACCGAGGTCGTTGGCGTAGTCCTCGATGGAGGCGTTGCCGGTGGTGGCGATCACCGCGACCGCCACTTCGTTGCCGGTGCGGCGCTCGTAGTCGATGAGCTCGGCCGACACCGAGCGTTCCACGTCGTCGGGCACCCGGCGGGCTTCGTCGACCACGGGCGCGGTGAAGGCAGGCAGCGCCAACGCCAGCCCGAACAGTGCGGCGAGGACGCTCAACGGGTGGTCGTCGTGGTGCTGTTGCCGAGGTCGACTGTGGGTGCCGTGCGCGCCGCGGGCTCGGCGGTGAACAGGTCACGCTTGTCGAACCCGAACAAGCCGGCGAAGATGCTGCGGGGGAAGCGACGGATTGTGCGATTGAAGTCGCCCGCCTGGCCGTTGTAGTCACGACGGGCCTGGGCGATCCGGTTCTCGGTGCCTTCCAACTGCACCTGCAGGTCGCGGATGTTCTGGTTGCTCTGGAGCTGCGGGTAGGCCTCCATGATCACCAGCAGCCGGCCCAGGGCACCCGACACCTCGCCGGCCGCCGCGTCCTTTTGTTGCGGGGACTGGGCCCCTGCGTAGTTCTGGCGGGCGCGGGCGATCTCACCGAACACGGCGAGCTCCTGGTTGAGGGCACCTCGCACGGCACCGACCAGGTTGGGAATGAGGTCGTTGCGCCGTTGGAGCTGGGCGTCCAGGTCGGCAAAGGTGCGGTCGACCTGAGCCTCCTTGTCGACCATGCCGTTGTACGAACCGACCAACGGGAGGATCAGCAGGAGGACGATGCCGCCGATGACGGCCACGGGGATGAGCCAACGGGGGCGCGATCGGGCGCCGGACGTGAGTGCTTCCATGCCCCCTGCCTACCCCAAACCGCGCCGGTTGCACGAGGCAACCGGCGCGGGAAGGTCAATCGGCGTAGATGTTGGGCACGTCGTTGAAGGGCGCGCCGTCGGCCCGGCCGGTGGCGGCGAGCACGAACTGCCAGGCGTCGCCCGTCACGCGAGAGCCTTCACCGCTGCCCACCGGGAACTCCTCCACGCCCTCGAGGGCGAGGGTGGCAGGGCCCCAATTGCGCTTCTCCAACTCGATGGCCACGTGCGAGACGGCGGCCCGGATGCCGGGTCCGGGCTGCGACGACCGGCCGACGGCGGTGCGGATGTCGTCGGCGTGCACGACGGTGTCGTACCAAAGCGCTTCGACGCCCCAGCCGAGGGTGCCCTCGACGCCGGGAGGCGCGGGCATCTCCCACAGTTCGTCGCTGAAGCTGCCCACCATGTCGGCGGCCACCTTGCCGGAGGCCTCGAGCTCCTCGGCCAACTGCTCCGGCGAACGGCCCCGGCGTTCCTCGACCTGGCGGGCGATGGTCTCGGGCGTGCCGAGGTCGGCCAGGTTGCCGTTGACGACATCGGTCAGGGTGCCGATCACGTGGGCGGCCACGTCACCGGTCGACCACCCCTCGCACCGGGTCGGCGTGCGCCATTCCTCGTCGCTCAGCGAACGGATCAGGTCGGCGAACGCCTGGTATTCCTGCTGGAGCCCAGGACCGACCTCGGACAATGACAACGTCATGACTTCCCCCTTACATGCAGGCTGCATGCATCTATACTCTGGCCGGCGATGCCCGTCAACCGTGACAAAGGACACAAGCGCACCCAGGCCGAGCGATCCGCGTCCACGCGTGCTGCCCTGCTGGCGGCCGGACGCGAGCTGTTCACCGAGCGGGGATTCGCAGGTGCGGCCCGTGAGGAGATCGTCGAACGGGCCGGGGTGACCAGGGGTGCGCTCTACCACCATTTCACCAACAAGGAAGACCTGTTCCGGGCCGTGCTCTTCGAGGTTGAAGCCGAGATCGGCAACCGGGTGGCCGCCGCCGCCCTGCAGGGCACGGACCCGCTCGACGCCCTGCGCCGCGGGTGCCAGGCCTTCCTCGACTCGGCCATGGACGACGCCGCCGTGCGCCGCATCGTGCTGCTCGACGCCCCCGCCGTCTTGGGCTGGCAGGCGTGGCGCGACATCGAAGCCGAGCACGGCATCAAGCTCATGAAGGAAGGCCTGGAAGCGTGCGTCACGGCGGGCGTGGTGCCGGCGGCGCCCCTTGAGCCCTTGGCCCACATGCTGCTGGCCGCCCTCAACGAGGCGGCGCTCTTGGTGGCCAATGCCAAGAACCGGCGCAAGGCCCGGGCCGAGGTGGGTGCCACCGTCGACGGCCTGCTCGCCCGTCTGGCTAGCGCCTGAGCACCGATATCTTGGGCAGCGTGATGTGGCAGCAGCAGACGGCAGCCGGCGCGGTCTTCACCGCCATGTCGCTCGGCGTCCGCCATGCTGTCGACGACGGCGACGACGAGGTCGCCATCGTCAAGGAGATCGACCTGCCCCCGTTCGACCCCACCGTCGCCATCGAGCTGCACCTGGAGCCGCGACGGCCCGACGACTCCTGGGTGGTGATCCGGCCGTGGCTGCTGCCGTAGTCCTCGACGACCGACAGCAGCGCTGGGCCTATCTCGGCGCCGCCGTCGCTGCCGCCGCCTTCGTGGGCGGGCGAGCCACGCAGTTCCCCGAGACGGTGGCCTTCGTGGCCTCGGCCATCGGCCTGGTGCTGGCGGGCTTCCTGTGGTTCGCCGCCCGCCGCCGCAGCGTGGTGATGACCGGGCTGGCCTCGTTCCTCATCTCGTTCGGACCGTGGACGCCGCTGACCTGGATGCTGGGCGCCGTCTACATCGCCGCGGGCGGCCTGCTCATGTACCGGGCGTCGAAGCAGGCGGCGGCCACACGAGCGCCGCGCGAACCCCGCAGGCCCCGCAAGGAAGTTCCGGAGGCACCGGCGGCCAAGCGCGCCCCGGAGCCGTCGAAGCGCTACACGCCGCCGAAGCGTTAACGCACTTCGAGCAACGCCGAGCGCAGGAACTGCAGGAGCTCGTTGCGCCGGCGCACCAGGGAACGGGCCGTCGGCTCCTCCCCCATGGCCCGGTACACCTCGACCTCGGTGGCCACGCCGACGACTGCTGAATAGGCGGCCAGCAGCACCAGGCGGGGGTCGTTGCGGCGCATGCGTCCCGCCTCCATCTCCTCTTCGAGGAAACCGGTGGCCCGGGCCAGCAGCGGGTCGAGGGCGTCGGACAGCCGAGTCGAGGCGGGCGGCCCGAGGCGGCCCATCTCCCGCAACAGGCCCAGGAGTTCGGGCCGGCGGGCGGCCAGGCGGAACACCGACCGCACCAGCGCCTCCACTCGCTCCCACCCCCGGCCCGCCCGGCTCAGCGTGCGCTCCAAGGCGGCCGACAGCTCTGCGGCGCTGTAGTCGATCACCGCGTCGAGCAGCACCTCCTTGCTGGGGTACCAGTAGAGGATCGTCTGCTTGCGGATTCCCAGGGTGGCGGCGAGGGCGTCGAGGGAGGTGGCTTCGTAGCCGCGGGTGCCGAACGACAGCAGGGCCGCCTGCAGGATGCGGTCGGCGGTCGTCTCGGCCATCTACCAGATGGTAGACAGGTGCCCGATGATCGAGCAGGCGTTGGCGGGACGACGCGTCGGGATCACCGGCTCCACCGGGTTCCTCGGCACCGCGCTGGTGGAACGGCTGCTGCGCTCGGTCCCCGACTGCACGCTCGTCCTGCTGGTGCGAGGCGGCCGGCGCGGCGCTGCCGAGCGGGTGCGCCGGGAGATCTTGCGCAACGACTGCTTCGACCGCTTGCGCGGCGAGTGGGGCGAACGCTTCGACGCCGAGGTGGCGCGCCGGGTGGCCGTCGTCGACGGCGACGTCGGCACCGACGGGCTGGGGCTGTCCGACGACGACCGTGCCTTGTTCACGTCGTGCGACGTGGTCGTGCACTCGGCGGCGGCCGTGAGCTTCGACTCCCCCCTCGACAGCGCCGTCGAGGTGAACCTGCTCGGCCCCACCCGGGTGGCCCGTGTGCTGGGGGCCGACACACACCTGGTGGCGGTGTCGACCGCCTACGTGGCGGGCACCCGCCGGGGCGACGCCCCCGAAGCCCTGCTGCCTGATACGCCCTTCGCCACCGAGGTCGACTGGCGGGCCGAAGTCGACGCCGCCCGTCGTGCCCGGGCCGACGCCGATGCCGACAGCAGGCGCCCGGAACGCCTGGCCCGCTTCACCAAGCAGGCCCGCTCCGAGCTCGGTGCCGCAGGCTCGCCCCTGTTGGCCGAACGCTCCGAGAAGTTGCGCCTGGAGTGGATCGCCGACCACATGGTCGAAGCAGGCCGGGCCCGCGCCCAGGCCCTCGGCTGGCCCGACGCCTACGCCTACACCAAGGCGCTGGGTGAGCGAGCGCTGTTGCAGGAGCGCGGCGACACCCCCGTCACCACCGTGCGCCCCTCGATCATCGAGTCCGCCTTGGCCGAGCCCCGCCCGGGCTGGATCCGGGGCTTCCGCATGGCCGAGCCGGTGATCATCTCCTACGGACGTGGCCTGCTGAAGGAGTTCCCCGGCATCCCCGAAGGCGTGGTCGACGTGATCCCCGTCGACCTGGTGGTGGCCGCCATCATCGCCGTAGCCGCCCGCGGTCCGGAAGACACGCCGTCGGTGTACCAGGTGGCGTCCGGCAGCCGGAACCCGCTGCGCTACCGGCAGTTGGTCGACCTGGTTCGCGAGTGGTTCACCGCCAACCCGCTCTACGACACCGAGGGCCAGCCCATCGTGGTGCCCGAGTGGTCGTTCCCCGGGCGCGGCCGGGTGCAGCGCCAGTTGGAACGGGCCACCAAGGTGCTGGCGCAGGCCGAGAAGGTCGTCTCCGCCCTGCCGGTGCGCGGTCGCAAGGCCGAGCTGTCGGCGCAGTTCGAAGAACGGCGGGGGCAGGCCGAACGCGCCCTCGGCTACGTGCAGCTGTACGGCGCGTACACCGAAACCGAGGCGTTGTTCCGCGTCGACCGGCTGATCACATTGTGGGATGAGATTCCCATCTCAGATCGTGAGACGTTCTGTTTCGACCCGGCGGCTGTCGACTGGCGCACCTACGTGCACGACATCCACCTGCCGTCGATCGTCGTGCACGCCCGGGTGCGCACGACGGCTGGCCGCAAGGAAGGGCCAAGCCGTTCGGAGCGGGGACGGCGAGCGGTGCTGTCGCCGGACCGCCACCTGGCCGCCTTCGACCTGGAGAACACGCTCATCGCGTCGAATGTGGTGGAGTCGTACTCGTGGTTGGCGACGCGCCGGCTCGACGTCGACGAACGGGTGCGCTTCACGTTGCGGACGTTGCGCGAGGCGCCCGCGCTGTTGGCCCTCGACCGCCGCGACCGGGGCGACTTCCTGCGCCACTTCTACCGCCGGTACGAAGGTGCGCCCGCCGAGACGCTCCGCGGCGACGCCTGGGAACTGTTCAGCGGGCTGATCCTCACCAAGTCGTTCCCGGCGGGCCTGCGCCGGGTGCGCGAGCACCGGGCGCTCGGGCACCGTACGGTGCTCATCACCGGCGCCCTCGACTTCGTGGTCGAGCCGCTGCGGCCACTGTTCGACGAGATCGTGTGCGCCCGCTTGGGCGAGACGGTCGACGGGCGGTTGACCGGCGAACTCTTGGCGGGGCCACCCACCGGCGAGGCCCGAGCCCTCGTCTTGCGTGACTACGCCGAGGCCGAAGGGCTGCGACTGGAGGAGTCGGTCGCCTATGCCGATTCGGCCAGCGACCTGCCCATGCTGGAGGCCGTCGGCCACCCGGTTGCCGTGAACCCCGAGGCCAAGCTGGCCGCCATCGCCCGCAAGCGGGGCTGGCACGTGGAGCAGTGGTCGAAGGCGCCCGGCGGCCCCCGTCCCCTCCTCCCCATGGGCCGCGTCGCCAGCCGTGGTTCTGGCCTGTCATTCGCGCCGCCTGCGGCGCGAATGACAGGCCAGAACGTCGGGGAGGCGGGGCGATGAAGGCGTTGGTGTTCGAGCGCTCGCTGCCCAAGTACGGCGCGGCGATGGTCGCGGGCCGGCTCAAGCCCGGCAGCGGCGCCCGCGTCGGGCCGCTGCGCCTGGCCGAGGTCGACGAACCGGAGCTGCCCGGTCCGGGCTGGCACCGGGTGCGACCCCGCTTGGCAGGCATCTGCGGGTCCGACCTGGCCACCATCGACGGCAAGTCGTCCCGCTACTTCCAGCCGATCGTCTCGTTCCCGTTCGTGCCCGGACACGAGATCGTGGCCGACGCCGGGGACGGCGGCCGGGTGGTCGTCGAGGCGGTCCTGGGCTGCGTCCCCCGGGGGATCGAGCCGCCGTGCCCGTTCTGCGCCGCGGGTTCGGCCGGGAGCTGCCAGAACGTCGCCCTGGGCGACCTCGAGCCCGGCCTGCAGATCGGCTACTGCGCCGACACCGGCGGCGGGTGGTCGACCGCCCTGGTGGCCCACGAGACCCAGCTCCACCCTGTCCCCGAGGCCATGAGCGACGAGGGCGCAGTCATGGTGGAGCCCGCCGCCTGCGCCGTCCACGCCGTGCTGCGGGCGGGGCTCGAACAGCCCGGGACGGTCGTCGTGCTCGGC